>JAITAD010000004.1 GCA_031284275.1 Tannerellaceae bacterium | reverse complement strand
TGAGTTGAAGTCGATAGACGCAGCGATACGCAAGATAAACGCAGATTATTACGAGAGCCTGTCAGAAGAACGTATACACAAATATCTACCGATTAAATACATCCGTTATTTTAGAAAACACGGCAAAAGATTGCCGTTATGGTGTCTGTACATCGTGTGGGTGTTGCAAAAAGCGAAAAAGGCCTTAATCTCTTTCGTACGATAAAGACCATTTCTTAATTCCTAATCATCTTTGTGGCTGAAATAGGTGACCAAAAAAGCCGCAAAAGAGAAGACCAATCCATGGACAAAAACGCCGTATTGAATAAGACGACCGTTCAAAAAGGCGGCGTAATTATAATCTCCTTTCCAAATCAATCCGGAAAAGGTTATTATTAAGGAGAGCCAAAAGGTCATGCAAGACCGACAGACAAACGGCTTCCTGCGAAAACCGTGGTCGGCAAACCATTCGACAGTACCCGGCGCCAAAATCATCCCGAGAATTGGACCAACAAAACAAATAAGAAACGCTGCGTTATTCATTAGTGTCCAACTTCTTCATTGGCTGACAGGCGGCTTGCGGAAGGAAGGGATGAGCTTGGTCGGACGGGAAAGCGGAGGGTTATCTTCGAGCAAGGCGATGAGGTTGTCGTCGTCCAATTCGTCGTCGGTAAGGACGACAAAATTAGGCCGCCGTCCCATCCTGTCCAATTCACCATAGTAACGGCCGATAAGGTCCTGCTCCTGCTGCTCTTTGCGTTGTCGTTCCTCTTCCTCCTCGTTGCGTGTGAACTCGCCGCGGGTAACGTCCTCGACGGTGAAGCCGGTGGCCAGCAGGGTGACCTTTATCTGTTTCCCCAGAGAATTGTCGATGGCATACCCCCAAATGACATCCACCTCATCGGGGTTGAACTTGTTCATGAAGGCGTTGATGTATCCCATCTCCTCCATGAGCAGCGGCGACTCCTCGTTACAGCAGACATTGAGCAGGATACGTCGGGCGTGTCGGACATCCTTGTTACCCAACAGCGGAGAATGCAGCGCATCTTCGAGCGCAATCCGAACCCGTTCTTCGCCTTCGCCGAAGCCGTTGCTCATCAGGGCGACCCCTCCATCCTTCATGGTGGTTTCGACATCGGCAAAATCCAAATTGATGACCCCGTTTTGGGTAATGATTTCGGCAATGCTGCGGGCGGCCACCGTCAGTGTGCTGTCCGCTTTCTTGAAGGCGTTGATGACCGTCAGGTCGGCGTAGATATCCCGAAGCTTCTCGTTGTTGATCACCAACAGGGCATCGACGTTCTGCGCAATCTCTTCCACGCCGTTGAGTGCCTGTAAGATTTTCCGTTTCCCTTCGAAAAGAAAAGGGATCGTGACGATACCTACCGTCAGGATACCCATGTCGCGAGCGATACCGGCGATGACAGGCGCCGCTCCCGTTCCCGTTCCGCCGCCCATTCCGGCGGTGATGAAAGCCATCTTCGTCCCATCGTCCAGCATCCGGTATATCTCTTCCCGACTTTCTTCCGCCGCATGTTTGGCTTTGAGCGGCTGATTGCCGGCGCCCAAGCCCTGCGTCACCGTACGCCCGAGAACGATACGTTGGGGAACGGGAGAACGGTCTAAGGCCTGCTTGTCCGTATTACAGAGGACGAAGGAGACATCTTGTATTCCTTCTTCGTACATGTGGCCGACGGCATTCCCGCCGCCGCCGCCGACGCCGACGACTTTGATGATGTTCGGCCCCTTATTGAGGGAGTTATCCTTACCGTAGACAAAGGTGATCAAGTTACCCTCGTCCGTGTTCAATACCTTTTCCTCCATCGTTCGTCGTTGCTATACTTACATTTGTTCGTCGCTGAAGAGTCCGCCCATCCACCCTTTGAGGGTATCTTTCATCTTGCCGGCCTCTTTCTTTTTCTTTTCGGCGGGATTATTTTTCTGCACCGGCGGCGTGGAGCGCACAGGTGGCGGCACGGCAGACGGCTGTGGGGCGGCCGGCTGTGGCGCAGCGACGGGCGGCGCTGTACGGCGCGCACAATTCTCGGCATCGGGGAGCATCAGGATACCGACCGCCACGGCGTTCGTCGGATCGTCGCCGGCTTCCGCCCCCTGTTCAAACAGTCCCTTACGCAAGGTAGCGAAGCGCATTTCCCGTTTGAGCCGTTTCTTCATGAGTTCGGCCACTTTGCGGAGGTTCGCCCCTCCGCCGGTGATGATGACGCCTCCACCGAGCATATTTTCCACTTCCGGCCTTTCCAACCGCACCAAGACGTTCTCCAATATTTCCTTAGCCCTCGCTTCTACGATGGTATTGATGTCCATCAGCCGGATGTCGCTCAGTCCCGTGCTGTCCTCGCCATTTACCTGCACTGTGGAGGTATCCTCCTTATCGACTTCGGCCGCTCCGTAGGTTACTTTCACCCGCTCGGCCTCCGCCTCAACGAGGTTCAAGCCCGTCAGGTCGCGGGTAATGAGTCGCGCCCCCAACGGAATGACGTTCAGGAACTGCAAACGTCCACCTTTATATATCGTCAGCGAGGTCACTCCGGCACCGAAGTCCACGAGGGCGCAGCCCAATTCCTTCTCGTTATCCGTCAGCACCGCCTCGGCTTGCATGAGCGGACTGATCACTATTCCCGCTACGCGCACGTGCGCACGTTCCGCCACGTTGAGGACATGCTTGCGCAACGAAGGGCGTCCTACGATCAGTTTGAAGTGCGCCTCGATATTTCGGCAGGGGACACCCACCGGATTGAGCGCCTTTTTGCCATCCACCCGATAGGCCGGCGGCACGATATCCAGCACATCCAAGCCTTCCGGTTTGTAGGCGCGACATGCTTCATGGAGGAGGTCAAGCACTTCTTCGGTCACCTCTTCTTCACCGTTTCCCAGTTCGTGGGAGACCACGTGGTCGATGGCGCGGACGGACTGCCCCCCGACGCCGATGTAGACTTTCGCTATCCGCCCCCCTTCCAGTCTGCTTTCCAGTTTGCGTACCAAGCTGCTCAACTTGGCAGCCGTCTCTCCGATATTGAAGACGCATCCGCGGCGGATACCCGTATTCCCCTCTTCCGTTTCCCGCGCCAGCACGTTCAATTTCCCCGATTCATTACGTCGCCCCACGATACCCGTCAGGTGAGACGTTCCCAAATCGACTGCAACGACAAAATCCGTATATCCTGCCATTTCCTTGTTTCTTCCTCTTTACCTTCGGGTACAAACTACCTGATTGTCGTATTTCAAATTGATCACGCTGTATTTTCCCCAGCCGAACTTCGGAATAGCCTGCTCATAGAACAGCCGGAGGCGTTCCAACTTCTCCTCGAATCCTTCCGGCTCACCCAGAACGATACGGTGGTTACCCACTCTCGGTATAAGTTCCACTTCTCTGTCTTGACGCACGTACATCTGTTCTATTTGCGCATCCCAGAACCTATCATCGTGCAAAAATACTGCTATTTCGTACAGTTCATGCGTAGCCATTCCTTTTTCCACGTATCCGCTTGCTACGAGCAGGTGCGTGGCGCTTCGTCGGCTCATGGGCATCACCTTGCCGTCGCGGTCTACGTAGAAGTTACCGTACATGCCCATCACCCGCAGTATCGGTTCGCGTTGGGTGATGACGGCTTTGACTTTCCCTGCCGGCGTACGGAAAGCCTCCACCTGCGCCACCATCTCATGGCGTCTGAGGACAGTTTCCAAAGCCTCGGTATCCACTTTGTCCCATGTTTTTCCTGCGGGATAGACTCCTGCCGCCTGCATCGTCGCTATCGCTTCGGCTACCGTCACGAAGCGGTAGCGCGCACTGTCCCTGACGACCACCTCTACCCCCCGACAGACCCCTCCGCTCCCGTCCTTTCCGTCCAAGAACCACACTGCCCCAATGGCGTAGGCTCCCAACAGCGCCGCTCCCACCGCTATTGCTACTTTGCCTGTTTGCCTTTTCCCCATCCTACCGTTGGTTCTGCTTCGAAGTAAGCCTTTCTTTTCAGGCCGTAAAGGTAGTAAAAACCCTGCCGAGCGTCCCTTTCCCCGTGTCAGTCTTTCCTGTAAGCACTCCTTTGATTTTTTGCTTGTATCTATTGACAGTTCAAAAAATATAGATACTTTTGCGGCAGTTTCTATGGTAAATAGGTATGATATGGGAGCGTTATATATCTTCGTCAATGGGTATAACGATGTGTTTTGGACACTTTTGCTAACTATATGGGGTAGTCCAATTACATTTTGCACATCTTTACTGTCCGACATGGAAACCGCATTTCCGTCTGCCACTTTTGAGTCCTACTCGAAGGTTTTCCGTATATGGAGTAAACAACACGAACAATAACACTTTAATAAACAAACGGATATGAAAAAGACAATCGCTTTCCTTGCAACCCTTGCGCTCATCGCCTGTGAAAACAGCGAAACGCCTGTCATTGACGCTCAGACGTCCGCCACGCCTCCGCCGTCAGCACACCCCGTTCTCGACAAGGATTTTACTTTCATGTGGGATGAGGGATTCCGCAAAATCACGGAGGATATCGACTTCGATTTTGATGAAAACATCACAGAGACGTTTCACAACGGTATGAGCGCCGACACCATCACCCTCGAATACAGCGGGGCGAAACTCGCGAGCGCCGACGCTACGCTCTACCTCGCCGACGGGGCGGTTATCACCCTTGCCGGCAATCCCGACAACGCCGGTTACATCCCTTACGTTTCCAGCCTCGCATTCGCCTATGAGCCGGTCGATATCTCCGCCACGCTGCATATCTTCGCTTCGGTGAACGACGGCCCCTACACGTCTCTCCCCGACGTCGTTCTCCCCGATGAGGTCGTTGCCGTGGCGACACATTTCGTCGCCGTCAACCTCTCCAACGTGCGGCTGCGGATCGAGGCGGAGATAGTCGGTGAACCTCTCGCTCTCCATCGCCTCGCCGCCTACGGGGAGGGGTTGCCCGAAGGATCTGTCGTGATTGCCGAGGAGCAGTTCGACGACCCCGATGTCTGGCCGCTACAGGAGTTTCCCGCAACGCTCAGCCAAACCGTCCGTTACGGCGACTTTGACGTCCTCTACGACCTCGTCAATGCCGACGTCGATCCCACAGGGGATAACCACCACGGGGATAACTCGCTCGTCACCGAACTTACTGCCGGATACATCGGCCTGCCTGCCGCTTCAGACGCTACGCTGACCTTCGGCCCGTTTCCCGCCGTGGCGCTTGCCGAGTTGTGGTTCTCGTCCAACGGTATGCGCTGCGACCATGAGATATCCTGTCGCATCGGGGACGGCGAGTTCCAAGTCATCACCCACTATGTTACCGACCGTTACGCAGGCATCGGGAAATACCTGCGTGTCCCGCTCCCCGAAGTCCCCTCCGACGTCACATTCCGTATCCGTTCGGCACATCCGACGGCTAAAACCAAACTGCACGGTTTCCGCATCTGGAAATAGTTTCCACCGTTTCCGCTCTTCGTAATATTCATTAAATGGGGAATAAAGATGAGGAATTACGAAGATATAGATTACCTTTGCGCTGTTTTGGGGAAATCCTCAAAACAGCGTTCAGGCAGCATAATGGGAAACGGGAAATGAAAGCGATGGTGGCGGTTTTGGGAACAGCCTTGGCAGCAGGCACCTGCGTGCAGTGTCATATGAACAAAGAAGGTCAAAACCCTTTTCTGGAAGCTTACGACACACCTTTCGGGGTTCCTCCCTTTCAAGATATCCGCCTCGAACATTACAAGCCCGCTTTCCTGCAAGGCATGGCAGAGCAGATGAGTGACATCGAAGCCATCTGCACCAATACGGAAGAACCGACTTTCGCCAACACGATAGCGCCACTGGATAAGAGCGGCCGTCTGCTGATGTCTGTCCAGTTGGTGTTTTCGGGTTTGAACAGCGCCGACACGAACGAGGATATGGAAGCCCTGAGCCGCGAGCTGTCGCCCCTGTTATCCAAACACAGGGACGATATCCGCCTCAACCCTGTCCTCTTCAGGCGGGTGAAGACCATCTACAAACAACGGGACGCCATAGGGTTGGATAAGGAGGAGGCCAAACTGTTGGAAGAAACCTATAAAGGGTTCGTGCGCGGAGGCGCAGACCTGCCGACCGACAAACAGGAACGCTTGCGGCAGCTAAATAGCGAGATAGACCTCTTGCAACTGACTTTCGGGCAGAACATGCTCAAAGAGACGAACAGCTTCCGGCTGGTCATCGACAGGGAAGAGGATTTGGCCGGTCTGCCGGCAGACCTCATCGCCAATGCGGCAGATGCCGCCGATAAAGTGGGGGAGACAGGTAAATGGGTCTTCACGCTCCACAATCCGAGCATCATGCCTTTCCTGCAATATTCCGAGAAACGGGATCTGCGCGAGTCGATGTTTTGGGGTTACACGCGGAGGGGTTGCAACGGTAACGATGCGGACAATAGCGAAGTGGTACGTTCGCTGGTAGCCAAACGCCTCGAAAAAGCGCAGTTGTTGGGTTACGCTACTTATGCCGACTTCGTCCTCGAAGACAGGATGGCAAAGACGTCGGACAACGTCTACCGCCTGCTGAACGAGGTATGGCCTCCCGCTCTCGCCAAGGCGAAAGCCGAGCTTGCCGACATAGAGGCCGAGATAGTCAAGGAAGGTAACAGTTTCAAGGCTGAAGGATGGGATTGGCGTTACTATGCGGACAAGGCGCGCAAAGCGCGTTTCGCTTTCGACGAGAATGAAATACGTCCCTACCTGCAATTGGAGAACGTGCGTCAGGGCGCTTTTTACGTCGCCGGCAAGCTCTACGGCGTGTCTTTCACGAAATTGGATAATATCCCTCTGCCGCATCTCGAAGCTGAAGCTTTTGAATGTAAAGATAAGGACGGTACGAGTCTGGGCATCCTTTACATGGACTATTTCCCCCGTCCGGGCAAACGGGGCGGCGCATGGTGCGGCAGTTACCGTTCGCAGACTTATGAGGACGGGAAACGCACAGGTCCGGTAGTGACCATAGTCTGCAATTTCAGTCGTCCCGCCGCCGGAGAGCCGGCGCTCCTGAGCGCCGACGAAGCCGAGACGCTTTTCCACGAGTTCGGTCACGGACTGCACAGCCTCTTCCGCGACGTGCACTATTATGGGATAAGCAGCGTCCCCCGCGACTTCGTAGAGCTCCCCTCGCAGGTGATGGAACATTGGGTGACGGAGCCGGAGGTCTTGGCGGTCTATGCCAAACATTACCGTACGGGTGAGACGATTCCCGCCGACCTGATCGAGAAATTGAAGAAGAGCGGCAAGTACGGACAGGGCTTCGCTACGGTAGAATATCTGGCCGCTTCATTCCTTGACATGGACTTTCACGTCCTCAAAGAGTCGCCGGCAGCCGACTTCGACGTCTCCGCTTTCGAAGACAGCGTGCTGACGGCGCGCGGATTGCTTCGGCAGATACCGTCCCGTTACCGGAGTACCTATTTCAACCACACCATGGGCGGAGGTTACACCGCCGGCTATTACAGCTATATCTGGGCAGAAGTGCTTGACGCCGACGCCTTCGAGGCTTTTAAGGAAACAGGCGACCTGTTCCATGCCGAAACAGCCGATCGCTTCCGTCGTTATGTGCTCACCCCCGGCGGCATAGACGATGCGATGGATATGTACGTAAACTTCCGCGGCAAGGAACCCGGTACGACGCCCTTGCTGAGGAATCGGGGACTTATAGAAAATTGACATGAGAAAAGAGAAAGATTCACCTACAATATTCCCGAACATCTTTACTGATGCGTTTAAGCACATTGTCGCAATAGAGGTGTTACCTCTCTCCACAGCCGTCCTGCTGCTGTTTCCGGCGCTGTCGGCAGCCCAACAGTCGTCCCTCCCTACGGGGCGTATCGAACGGCAGGTGAACGCTTTGATGGCCGATCACATCGAAACCAAAGAAGAGGTACACGTACAGAAACTGATGGATGCGAACGACCGTGCCGATTTGGCCGTCGCCGAGTCCCTGATGTACCCTGCCGATGAGTTGTATGGTTCCATTTGGGAGAACCGTTACGTCAATCCCTTTCTGAAACGCTCGATAACGCTCCCCGAGCGGTACGAGGTGGATTGTTCCGGTTTTGTCCTCCCCGTAGACAGAGTGAGTATCTCTTCCCGCTTCGGCCCCCGTCGCCGTCGGATGCACAGCGGGATAGACCTTCGTCTGGCAACGGGAGACACCGTTCGTGTGGCTTTCGACGGGAAAGTGCGCATACGCGGTTTTGAACGCCGTGGTTACGGCCACTATCTCGTCATCCGTCATCCCAACGGTTTGGAAACGGTCTACGGCCACCTCTCCAAAGTCTTTGCCGGCGAGAACGATATCGTCCGTGCCGGTACACCCATCGCTCTGGGTGGCCGGACGGGACGCGCTACCGGTTCTCACCTCCATTTCGAGACCCGTTTCATGGGACAGGCCATCAATCCGGAGGCGATCATCGACTTTGAAAACGGCGCTCCCCATAACGATATCTATGTCTACCGCAGCCCGATCGCCCGCGTGAAGGAAGGCGTGGCATCCGCCTCCGACCCTGTCTACCACCGTCTCCGTGACGGCGATACCCTTAGCGCTGTCGCCCGCCGCTACGGAACTACCGTAGCCCGCCTCTGCGAACTTAACGGCATACGCACAACCACCATCCTCCGCGCAGGCCGTATGCTGCTCGTGGCAGGCAGTTGAGATGGATTTCGAGATACGTCACAGAGACCCTGCTTCGAATGCCCGGACAGGGGTCATCCGTACGGCGCACGGGGATATAGAGACGCCTGTTTTCATGCCCGTGGGGACGCAGGCGGCCGTCAAGACGGTGCATATCTCCGAACTGAAAACGGATACACGCGCCCAAATCATACTCGGTAACACGTATCACCTTTACCTGCGCCCGGGTACGTCCGTCTTCGCACAGGCCGGGGGTCTACATCGCTTCAACGGATGGGACCGCCCCATCCTGACCGACAGCGGAGGATTTCAGGTCTTTTCTCTGGCCGCTAACCGTCACCTCACGGCGGAAGGGGCTGTCTTCCGTTCCCATATAGATGGGTCTACCCATCTTTTTTCTCCCGAAAAGGTCATCGACATACAACGGGCGATAGGCGCCGATATCCTGATGGCTTTCGACGAGTGTTGTCCCGGTGATGCCGACCGTTCCTATACCTTGCGTTCGCTGTCGCTCACGGAGCATTGGCTGGAACGTTGCTTTACCCGTTTTTGGGAGACGTCCGACCGTTACGGCTACGCCCAGACGTTCTTTCCCATCGTACAGGGGGGCGTCTATGCCGATTTGCGGCGACGAGCCGCCGAATGTGTCGCCGAATACGGCGCCGACGGAAACGCTATCGGTGGCCTCTCCGTAGGCGAACCGGCCGAGACGATGTACGAAATGATAGAAGTAGTGAACGAGATACTGCCCAAAGACCGCCCCCGTTACCTCATGGGTGTCGGTACGCCCATCAATCTGTTGGAAGGTATTGAGCGCGGCATCGATATGTTCGATTGTATCCTCCCCACCCGTAACGGTCGCAACGGACAACTCTTTACCCGCATGGGAGTCATGAACATGCGAAACCGCAAGTGGCAGGACGATTTTTCGCCTGTCGACCCCGACGCCCATTCGTTCGTCGATACACAGTACAGCCGCGCTTATCTGCACCATCTCTTCCGCACCGGCGAATATCTGGCCTTGCATATCGCCTCTCTGCATAACCTTGCCTTTTACTGCCGCCTTATGGAGGAGGCACGCCGTCACATCGCCGACGGTGACTTTACGCTCTGGAAACGCCGCATGACGGAACAACTCAGTAACCGCCTCTGACCGATGAATCTCCATGTCAAGCAGATAGACCGTTACATCGTTCGGCAGTTCATCGGCACCTATCTCTTCGCTATCGCCCTGATACTGGCCATTTCCATCGTCTTCGACATCAACGAAAAGATCGACAAGTTCCTCAACCCTGACGTTCCCCTGCGCGCCATCGTCGTTGATTACTATCTCAACTTCATCCCCTATTTCGCCAACCTCTTCAGCCCGCTCTTTACGTTCATCGCCGTCATCTTCTTCACCTCGCGTCTGGCCGACCGTTCCGAGATTATCGCCATGCTTGCCGGCGGAGTGAGCTTCAGGCGTCTCATGGCGCCCTACCTCTTCTCTGCCGCCCTCATTGCGTTGGCTACGTTTTTACTCAATGCTTATGTCATCCCGCCGGCCAACAAGTCGCGTATCGAGTTCCAGAATACCTATATCCGCAACAAGAAGGTGAGTAACGCCAGCCATGTGCAGATAGAGACCGAACCGGGCGTCATCGCCTATTTCGACCGTTACGACGCCATAGCCGGTATGGGTTATCGTTTCTCACTCGAACATTTTCAGGACAAAAAACTCGTCTCACGTCTCACGGCCAACTCCATCAAGTATGACTCTCTCTACCGATGGACGATCATGGACTATGCCATCCGCAATTTCGACGGTATGCACGAACGTATCACCCATGGCTCGCGTTGCGATACTTTCCTTTCCATCCAACCTTCCGATTTCCTCATCTCCGTCAATGACTGCGAAACCCTCACCACCCCTCAACTCGCCGACTACATCCAACGCCAACAGCGTCGGGGTATCGCCAATATCCAGACTTTCGAAATCGAGTACCACAAACGGTTTGCCGGTATCATGGCCTCGTTCATCCTTACCACTATCGGCGTGAGCCTGTCTTCCCGCAAGGTGAAAGGCGGCATGGGGCTGAACATCGGTATCGGCATCGCCTTGAGCTTTTCCTACATCCTTTTCACAACCCTTTCCACTTCTTTTGCCGTCAATGGAGGCGTCACTCCTCTCGTCGCCGCATGGCTGCCCAATATCCTCTATGCCCTCATAGCTTTCGCCCTTTACCTCCGTGCCCCCCGCTAACCGACCGCTGCGATGATACAGGAGAACGAAGTAACGATTTTCGGCCGTTTTACAAAGACTCACGGCATATCCGGCGAACTGCTCTTGCAGTTCGAGGGCGATGCCCTGAGGCTGTGGGAACAGGCTGAAGGCATGATCATTTGCCGAATAGAGGGGATAATGGTGCCTTTTTTCGTGGAAAGAGAACGTAAGCGGGGTAACCGTTCGATACTCGTGAAACTGGAAGGGGTGGATTCGCGGGAACAGGCGGAACGCTTATGCTTCTGCGAAGCAGGTGTGATACGTAAAGCAGGAACGCCTCCCCCCCGCTTCCTATCGGCAGGACACCCTTGGACAGGTTATACCCTTTGCGATACGGCAGGAACGGCTGTGGGAAGGGTTATCGACGTAGATGAAAGTACGGAAAACACCCTTCTGCTTGTGGACACCGGCGAGCGAACATTCCTTTTCCCTGCCGCCGCAGCGCTCATCCTATCATCTGACGATACCGCCCGCACCCTTACCGCCCACATCCCCGAAGGCCTCTGCGAACTCTGA
>JAITAD010000082.1 GCA_031284275.1 Tannerellaceae bacterium | reverse complement strand
CTTTGCCGTCATTGGATGAGTGTACGGAAAACCTGTTTGCTCCCCACACTGAAGTTTTCCACGATTGTGCGTACACGATAAAGCCGGCGGCGGAAGGTGCTTCTTCCCCGACACTTTCCGTCAAGAAAGGTAAAAAATCGCTTACGGCTTTTCCTTTTACTAACTTGGTGAAGTTAGGGAAAAAGGATATCAGGCTGAGTTCCGTCATCGTTTATGTGGATAAGACGGCCACGTTCTATTTACCTCGAGAACTTCGCAGCCAACTCGATTGAAACGATGAAGAAAGCCCTGCACCAAATAGGAGAATACGTGCTGCTGATGCAGAAATGCCTTTCTCTTCCAGACAGGTGGAGCATGCTCTTCCGTCAGTTAGTGAAAGAGATATACAAACTGGGGGTAGACTCCTTGTGGATCGTCGTTATCATTTCCATCTTCATCGGGACGGTAATAGCCATACAGATATCGCTCAACATACAATCCCCGCTCATACCGAAGTTTACCATAGGCTACACCACACGCGAGATCATCCTGTTGGAGTTTTCGTCTTCCATTATGTGCCTCATTCTGGCAGGAAAAGTCGGAAGTAACATTGCTTCCGAGATAGGCACCATGCGTGTGACAGAGCAAATAGATGCCATGGAAATCATGGGGGTCAATTCAGCGAATTTCCTCATCCTTCCCAAAGCTGTCGGTCTCATGCTGTTCATTCCTGTGTTGGTCATATTCAGCATGTTCACGGGTATGCTTGGAGGCGTTGCTGCCAGCTACATCTCAGGCGGGATGACGCCCGCCTCTTTTGAGTTCGGCCTACAATACTATTTTAACGCATTTTATGTAGAGTATTCCATTATCAAGTCGGAGATATATGCTTTCATCATAGCCACGATTGCCGCCTATTTCGGTTACAACGTCAAGGGCGGGGCGTTAGAGGTCGGTAAGGCGAGTACCAATTCGGTGGTTATGAGCAGCGTCATGATCCTGCTCGCCGACGTAATACTCACCCATCTGCTGCTCACGTGAGCGAAAAATTATGGTAGAAGTTAGACACCTCGCTAAGTCCTTTGATGAGCATGTCGTGTTGGACGATATCAACGCCGTTTTCGAAGCGGGGAAGACGAACCTTGTCATCGGGCGGAGCGGGTCCGGCAAGACGGTGCTTATCAAAAGTATCATCGGCTTGATAAGTCCGGACACAGGGCAAGTGCTTTACGACGGCAGGGATATCACTTCCATGAACAAGGGAGAATTGAACCGTTTGCGTCGCGAGATGGGCATGTTGTTTCAAGGGTCAGCGCTGTTCGACAGCATGACCGTTTTGGAAAATGTGATGTTCCCCCTCAACATGTTCTCCAACGAGTCAAGTAAAGAGCGGGAGAGACGCGCCTTGTCCTGCCTTGAGCGTGTGAACTTGCCGGGGGCGGAACACCTTTACCCCTCCGAAATTAGCGGCGGCATGATGAAGCGTGCAGCCATCGCCCGGGCCATCGCTTGGAAGCCGCAATACCTGTTTTGTGATGAACCGAACTCGGGTCTGGACCCTAAAACGGCGCTGATGATAGACGACCTCATCCACGACATCACGACAGAATACCATATGACGACAGTGATCAACACCCACGATATGAACTCCGTCCTCAACATCGGGGATAACATCTTCTTCATCAAAGACGGACGGAGAGAGTGGCAGGGAACAAAGTCGAACATCATGGACTCCGGCAACAAAGCGCTGGACGATTTTCTCTACGCTTCCGACTTGTTCCGCAAAGTGAAAGAAGCGGAAACGGTTATGGAAGAGGGCTGAACGTATGTGAGGTGAGGCTGTCGAGGGAAGGGTAAAAGACCGGTCGGTCGGGTGTCAAAAAAGTAGCGGGGAGTGCCGTTGGAAATCTTGGAAACTTCTTACCTTTGCACCGCGTGTCGCAGTTTCGGCGGTGTAGCGCGATGGATGTCCAGAGTAGCAATGGAGTAAAGGATAGCATTATGGGAACCCGTGGCATAAGTAAAGCGCGCAAGAGTATCGTTCTCTTGTCAGCGCTGTTGGCCGCTCATACAGGGATCTTCGTAGCCCAAGGGGCAGGAGTATCCCAAGGGATAGGGGGGCGTCAAGCAAACGGCGAGTACCACATATACACGCGGGAAGATTTGGTGGCTTTTGGGAACGCATCCAGGGGCGCTACGCTCAATGGCGTGTCAAGGGTAGTGTTGAAGAGCGATATCAAGTTTAATGAAGTAACCGCAAGCCCTACGACAAAGCCGTCTTGGCCGAACAAATGGGAACCGATCAATCTGGTTGGTATCCATTTCGCCGGTGATGGGCATACGATAAGCGGCCTTTTCGTCGATAAGTCGACAGCTATGTCGGGAGATTCGTACGGCGGCTTGTTTAAAGGCGTATACGGAAACAGTGTTATCTCAGATCTTGGTATCGTTGATTCCTACATCGAAGGTGGAACGTATGCCGGGGCGATTGCAGGATCGTTGTCCGAGTCTTCAGGGGGTAATACGCAAATTCGCAATTGTTTTGTCCGCGGAACGGTAGTGAAAGCAGGAGGGGTTGTAGGTGGGCTTGTCGGATTTTGTGGAGGAACAACGGGGGGGCAGATTTGGCGCAGTTATTCGGCTGCTGCGGTAACAGGCCTCAACAGCAGTGCAAAGGTAGGAGGGTTGGTGGGGACTGTTTCCGCCACAGCAACAGTGGGAGATTGTTTTTGGCAAGGCAGTGGGGTATATGGGACTCAACAAGGTGTTGGTGATGGCGTATTGTTGAGGTGTGAGAAAAAGGAAGCTGCCGACATGTCCGAACTCGAATGGCGGTTGAACAAGTTAAAGTTGGTAACCGAGTATGTGTGGGGTGTCAATATGGGTTATCCTTTCCTGAAAGATGCAAACAAGATATTGCGTAGTGAGATACAAGACTATGCAGAGGCATTGATACCGGATTCCGTGTTATATATTGCAAGTAGTCCGATAGTTTTTCCCCAATCTGTCGTCGTCGGAACTGATGATACGGGGCCGTTGGATGGCGGTTATGAGGTATCGTACCTCCATAATACAGAGGAAGGTAATGCGGAGTTTCGTATTATTCCTCAAGAGGCCGCCTCTGCTTATTTGGAGCAGGGGACAGTTATTATTCCTTTCACCATTGTAGATTTACCTGACGACAAAGTGCTGCGGACAGACGTAGTAATACCCTATGACGGTAAACCTCAAGCTGTTCTGGATTTCGCAAAGAAAGCCTTGTGCCTATCCAAGGAAGGTTTTGGAGAAATAAGCCTTACGGTGGTGAGTGGTAGGGATAGTGTGTCGGGGTTTGGAAATTATACGGACGCTGTGAAGGTTTCCGGTATGGGATGGAGTAAAACAATCCCTCTTCAATATACCGTAGGAAAAGCGCAACTTACAAAAAGTGATTTTGTTCCTGTATGGCCTTCCAGTGTTCCAATCGTCTTCGACGGAGCGCCTCATGGGATTGGAGTAAGTCTCAAAAGTGGTCTTTCAGGGGTCGGTAATTTCGAGCTGAAATACAACGGCGAGGCGGAAGAACCGGTTGCCGTTGGGGAATACATTGTTTCGGTAGATTGTCAGGAAGGAACGAATTACGCGGCAAATACAGTTGTTCTGGGCAATCTTGAGATTATCAAGGCAGAGTTGTCTTCTTCTTTCAAGGAATATTTGCAATACAATTTTCCTCCGAACGGGAAACATCCTTTTAATGGACAGCCCTACGCAGTGGAAGTTTCGTTTAAGCCGTCCGTTGCGGAAGGTTTCGAGAACGTGCAACCGGAAGTATATTATAACGGTTCTTCGGTTGCTCCATCGGCGATGGGGGAATACACCATTACCACCTTCATACCGGAAACGAAAAATCATAGTGCGGCGACGATAGAACTCGGTGCATTTTCCATAGTAAAAGGTATTCCCGACGCTTCATTGCTGCAAGGTTTCTTTCCGGCCGGTGGTGGGAAAATTGTATATTTCTACGATGGAACTCCGAGAGGGGCATTTTCTCTTCGGAGCGATCTCCCTGAGGGGCTTGGGGAGATGACACCGAAGTTTGTGGACAAGGTATCGGGCGATACGCTCTTCGTAGTGCCCACTCACGTGGGGCAATATAAGGTTCTCGCCGACTTCGCAGAAGGGGAGAACTACCGTGCCACTTGTGTGGAAGGGGGAGAGTTTGAGATATCGAAAGCGTTTGCAAGTGCGGAAATGTTCGACATTCCGAACAGTGTGGTTGTGCCTTACGATGGCGAGCCGCACCCTATTGAGGATAAGATCCGTCTCAAAGACGGTTACGAAGGAGTGGGTAATGTGGTGATAAAATACTACTATCCTGATGCAATACGGACGACTGCACCGTCGGAGTACGGTAGCTATGACGTTCTGGTCAGTGTCGAAGATGGATATAACTACGAAGGTGCGATATTGAAGTATGTAAAATTGGATATCATTGATGCGGAGAAAGAGACCCTTAAGAAATGGCTGTATTATGATTTGGGGAGTCGGGAATACACGGGTGGGGAACAGAAAGTGCCGGTGGAATGGGCAGAAGGGGTTGATATTTCCAAGTTGGGAGTCATTTCGCAAGTGCTTTACGATGGAGTGCCCGCCGTTCCTGTGAATGTCGGCACATATAAGGTGTCCGTTCACTTGGCGGCAGCAGTGGGGGGAGCACATGGGGTGATGGAGATTGAATTGGGAGATCTCATCATCAGAAAGGCGTCAATGGAAACACGGGATCAGTACGACAGATTTTTAATGTGTAAGACGACGGTCGCCTATGATGGTACACCTAAAGAGTTTGAAGTCAAGTTAAAAGAAGGATTAGTGGGATTAGGTGAAATCACAGTAGAATACGAAGGACACCTGATACCGAATAGTATAGGTAACTATGCAGTGAAAGTCACCATTGCAGAGGGATCGAACTTCCTTGCCACGGAGTTTGATACTACTTTCACTATTACCAAGATGGCGGGAATCTTGGTAATCTCTCAGGCAGATATTACCTACACAGGCATTCAAGTAGGTTTACCTACGATAGTAAAGACCAATTTGGAGGTGAATCTGAGCGAAAAGATAAGGTTCGAATACAAGTCTTTCGCATCGGATGACTATGCTTTCACGGATGAACGTCCGGTAGATGCAGGGACGTATGTCGTTCGGGCAATATCTCAGGCGGACGGAGACTATGCAGCGGCCGAAGCGCGGGACACGTTCATGATAAAGCAAGCGCAGGGTATTTTGGAAATCAGTCAGGATGATGTCGAGATGCTGCCTGATGTCCCCTCATGGGCAGAGGCTATTGATCCGCAGGTCATATACACGACAAACATGGGCGCTACGATTGTCTTCCAATACAAAGGTGTAGACGAACCGGACGAGAACTATAGCTCAACAAAACCTAACAAAACAGGTCACTATATCATCTCGGCTATTGTTCAGCCGACGAAGAACTATACCTTGGCGACCAAAGAAATAACCTTTTCCATCAGGAACACTACCGGAATTACCGATGTTGTCGGAACGGCCGGACAGATACGTTTCTCTTCAGGCCACCTTGTTCCGGGAGCCACGGTCTATTTAGAGGCAGATTTGAACGAAACCCTGTTACAGGGTGCGGAAGTAGCCGTCTATGACTTGACAGGGAAAATGATAGAACGGAAGCGGGTAGAAGGCCGTACGACGCTATTGCATACGCCTACCAAGTCAGGCATCTATCTCTACACTTTCATCAATTCGGGGAAAGGTTTCCGCCGGACGATCAAGGCAGTGGTAAGATAGTTAGGGAACTTGGGAAATAACGGTATTCACCTCGCCATCTGCAAAACGGATGGCGAGGTTGTCGTTTATACAAAGTTCGGTAGCACGTTTTACGATTTTCCCTTCTTTAAGGACGAGTGTGTAGCCCCTGCGGAGGACGTAGTCGGGAGCAGCCATGCGGACGAACTGCTCATGCAGTTTGAGTTGGTTATCCTGCTTGGAAAGGAACGCGGATGATCCGTTGGATAGGCGAGAACGGATGTCCGCCACCATAGCAGTCTGTACGGAAAGGAGGGTGGAGGAAACGACAGGCAAACGTCCGGTCAGGTTTTGCAGCAGGTTACGATTACGTTCGATACGGTTAGCGACCAGAGCAGGTAAGCGGTTTCCGGTCAGAATAAGGAAGTTTCTGTCTTCCGTCAAGCGAGTTACGATGTTTTGGCGGACAAAGTCTTGGGTGCTGTCTATTTCCCGCGCAGCCGTGTCCATGCAACCGATAAGGAACTCGGCAACGGCTGTCGGGGTCTTCATACGTGTGTGAGCGACCAAGTCCAGAATGGTGTCGTCACGCTCGTGTCCGATTCCTGTGACGACAGGCAGGGGGAAATGAGCGCAGCAGGCAGCGATAGGATAGGAATCAAAACAACTCAGTTCGGATGCAGCTCCTCCGCCGCGGATAATGACGACGACATCGAAAATATCACGAAACCGGTCTATCTTTTCCAGAGCGGCGAGGACGGAGGCCTCTGTCTTTTCCCCTTGCATGAGTGCCGGAAAGAGACGGGTATAGAAGAGATAACCGGACTTGTTACAAGAAAGCTGGTTCATGAAATCACCGTATCCGGCGGCCGAGGCCGAGGTAATGACGGCAATCCGCTGTGGTAGCGTGGGGAAAGACAATTTTCTGTTGAGGTCGAAGATACCCTCTTCGTGCAGACGCCGAACAATCTCTTGTCGTCGTCGAGCCATATCTCCTATTGTGTAGACGGGATCAATGTCGATTACGTTGAGGCTAAATCCGTAGAGTTCGTGATACTCGACGTTTACTTTGACAAGGACTTTTAGTCCGGAGGTGAAGACTTGCCCCGTTTCCTGTTCAAAAAAAGGTTTAAGCGTACGGAAAGCGTTTGCCCAAATACTGCCACGGGCTTTGGCGAGAACTTGTCCTGTTGAAGCCTTTTCGATGAACTCAAGGTAACAATGTCCGGAGGAGGCGTTCGTTCTTACATCGCTTGTTTCCGCCTGTACCCAACAAGCGGACGGAAAAGCGGTATGAACGGCACCCCGAACTTTACGGCTCAGTTCCGAGAGGGAAAGGGTTGCCCGTTCCCCGTCAAAAAGCGGCCCAATCATTATTGTTCGATTATGCCGACCAGCTTTACTTCGAAAACCAATGTAGAATAGGGTGGAATAGTCCCGTTACTCGTTCCTGCAGTACCGTATGCGAGCATGTAAGGGATCCATATTTCCCATCGGTCACCGACTTTCATGTGTTGGAGGGCAATGGTCCAACCGGCTATCAGGGAGGAAACGGTAAACGTTGCTGCGGCTTTGTAAGGTTCCTCGGCAGAGTCGAAGACAGTTCCATCAATCAACCGGCCGGAGTAGTATACTTTGACCGTACTGTTGTAATAGACACTCTCCGTTTCCGTCCCCTCTTCCAACACTTTGACATAGATAGAACCGTTGTTCCCTTCCGACGGTATTTCCCGATAGGCTTCATCCTCTGAAATCGCTAAAAAAGTCTCTTGATTTCGATTTTTCCAGTCTTCGTCTATCTCTTCCGGGACATCTGATGTACAGGCGAGGCCGGCAAAAAAGAGAAACAGGCAGGTGTATTTCAGCGCTTTCATGATTCAAATACGCGTAAAAAGAGATTTCATGCTAATTTGTGGAGCAAGGATGTCCGCAAGGGAAGTGATGGGTACTCGCTCCTGCGACATGGTATCGCGGGAGCGGATGGTTACGGTGTTATCGCGGATAGTGTCGTGGTCGATGGTAACACAGAAAGGCGTCCCAATAGCATCCTGCCGGCGATAACGTTTCCCGATAGAATCTTTCTCATCGTATTGGCAGCGGAAATCGAAATGGAACAGTTCCATCACTTCCTGTGCTTTTTCCGGCAGTCCGTCTTTTCGGACGAGGGGCAGGACGGCGAGTTTGACGGGTGCGAGCGCAGGCGGCAGTTTCAGCACCACCCTCGTTTCACCACCCTCTTCCGAAACGGTTTCTTCGCTATATGACCCTGCGAGCAGGCTGAGAAAACAGCGGTCAAGCCCGATGGATGTTTCAATTACGTAAGGGGTATAGCTTCTGTTCTGTTCAGGATCAAAGTATTGTACCTTTTTGCCGGAAAACTTTTCGTGCTGACTTAAATCGAAGTCTGTCCGACTATGGATACCTTCCACTTCCTTGAAGCCGAAAGGCATCTCAAATTCGATGTCGGTTGCAGCGTTGGCGTAGTGCGCCAGCTTGTCGTGGTCGTGGAAACGGTATTTGGCATCGCCCATACCCATAGCCTTATGCCAACGAAGCCGGACATCCTTCCAATAGTTGAACCACACCATTTCCTCTCCCGGTCGGACGAAGAACTGCATCTCCATTTGTTCAAACTCCCTCATACGGAAGATGAATTGGCGTGCGACGATCTCGTTACGGAAAGCCTTACCTGTTTGTGCGATACCGAAAGGGATTTTCATCCGTCCGGTCTTTTGCACGTTGAGGAAATTGACGAATATCCCTTGTGCCGTTTCCGGCCGGAGGTAGACTTTCAGCGCTCCGTCGGCCGTTGAACCCATTTCGGTGGAGAACATCAGGTTGAATTGCCGCACGTCCGTCCAATTGCGGCTTCCTGACACAGGGCAGACGATTTCACAGTCGAGGATGATTTGCCGAAGCCCTTCCAAATCGGTTGCGTTCATCGCTTGGACGAAACGTTCGTGCACAGCTTCCCATTTGGCTTGATATTCCTTTACACGCCCGTTGGTGGCGAGAAACTGCGCCTTGTCGAAAGCATCGCCGAAGCGTTGGGCGGCCTTTTCCGTCTCCTTGATGATCTTTTCCTCGATCTTGGCCAGATACTCTTCGATCAGGACATCAGCGCGGTAACGCTTTTTGGAATCTTTGTTATCAATCAGCGGATCATTGAAAGCGTCCACGTGTCCCGAAGCTTTCCATATGGTGGGGTGCATGAAGATGGCGGAATCTATCCCAACGACGTTCTTGTTGAGTAACGTCATACTCTCCCACCAATAACGCCTGATGTTATTTTTCAGTTCGACGCCCTGCTGCCCGTAGTCGTAGACGGCGCCCAGCCCGTCATAGAGCTCGGAGGAGGGGAAGACGAAACCGTACTCTTTACAGTGGGCGATCAGTTTTTTGAAGATATCTTCTTGCTGTGCCATAGTGACGACGCTTTTGTTTTGTTCGGCAAAGTAACGGATTTCTCAGTCCGTTAGCAAACGTTTCAGGACGGTCTGGGCGGAGATTTCACGGTTTGCCGCTTCGGGAATAACGATACTTTGGGGGCTTTCTATCACATCGTCCGTTACAATCATATTGCGCCTCACCGGCAAGCAGTGCATGAAATAGGCGTTGTTGGTGAGTGCCATCGTGGCAGTGTCTACTGTCCATGAACGGTCTCGATTCAGGACTTGTCCGTAGTTCGGGTCTGTGTAGGCAGCCCAATTCTTGGCGTAGACGAAGTCTGCACCGGCAAAAGCTTTCTTGCGGTCATATTCTACATGTGCTTTGCCGACAAAAGCCGGGTCAAGCTCATAACCTTCCGGATGTGTGATAACGAGTTCATAGCCGGCGGCATTGATCCACTCGGCGAAACTGTTAGGAACGGCCTGAGGCAATGCACGAGGATGTGGCGCCCAAGCCAGAACGACCTTAGGTTGCGCCGTTTTCTTATATTCTTCGATGGTGATCAAGTCGGCAAAACTTTGCAAGGGGTGGCGAGTAGCCGCCTCCATACTGAATACCGGCCGGCCGGAATACCGGATGAATTGGTTGAGAATCTTTTCGGAGTAGTCATCTTCCTTACTCTCGAAGCGGGCGAAAGACCGTACCCCGATGATATCGCAATAGCACCCCATCACGGGGATGGCTTCCAGAAGGTGTTCGGGTTTATCCCCATCCATCACGGCTCCCCTCTCCGTTTCCAGTTTCCATGCGCCGTGAGCTATGTCCAGCACGATGGTATTCATGCCCAAGTTCATGGCCGCTTTTTGGGTGCTCAACCTCGTCCTCAGGCTGGAATTGAAGAATATCATGAGTAATGTCCGATTCTTCCCAAGGGCATGAAAACGGAAGCGGTCTCGTTTGATTTCCAATGCTTCGTCGAGCGCCGTCCGTAAATCTCCGATATCCTCTACGCAGGTAAACTTTTTCATATTTCAACAGATTAAGTGAGTGTTTTCGGTTTGAAACAGCTTGCAAGGTTACGCATAATTATCAGATTCCTTGATTTTCTTTTGCCCTGTCCTTACCTTTGCGCGAAAAGGGGTATGATAAAACTCGTCTTGTTTGACCTTGACGGTACGCTGCTCAATACCATTTCCGACCTTGCCGCCGCAACCAACCACGCTCTCGCTCGCAACGGTTTTCCTACCCATCCCGAAGCAGCCTACCCTTATTTCGTCGGTAACGGCATTATGAAACTTTTTGAGCGTGTTCTCCCCGAAGATAAGCGTACGGAAACAACTCTTCTCGCACTCCGCGACGCTTTTATACCTTACTACAAAGAACATGACACAGACCGCACCGTTCCTTATCGAGGGATATGCGAGATGTTGCAGGAATTGCAGCAGGCAGGCCTCCTGCTTGCTGTGGCTTCTAACAAGATTCATGCGGCGACTCGCAAGTTGATATTTCATTATTTCCCGCATATCCATTTTTGCCGTGTAGTCGGGCAACGCGAGCATACTCCCCCCAAACCCGATCCTTTCATCGTGCGGGAGATATTGGAAACAGCGCATATCAACAATGCGGAGGCGTTGTACGTCGGGGATTCGGGTGTGGATATGCAGACCGCCCTTGCGGCGGGCGTACGTTCCTGTGGCGTGACTTGGGGATTTCGCCCCAGAGAGGAACTTGAGGCGTTCAATCCGGATTTTATCGTCAATGAAGCCGAGGAGATCGTTCACATTATCCGATCCCTTCGACGATCAAGTCTTTGTTGATCTTTTTGATCAAGCCTTGGAGGACATTCCCCGGCCCGGACTCTATGAAATGGGTCGCTCCGTCGGCAACCATGTTTTGTACGCACTGCGTCCAGCGAACGGGCGCCGTCAGTTGTGCAATCAGATTAGCCTTTATCGTTTCCGGTTCAACGGACGGTTGGGCATCGACGTTCTGGTAAACGGGACATATAGGACGGGAGAAAGGCGCTGCCTCAATCGCAGCCGCCAGTTCTGTGCGCGCCGGTTCCATAAGGGGAGAATGGAACGCCCCTCCTACGACGAGTTTGAGCGCCCGTTTCGCCCCTGCCGCCAAGAGTTTGGTACAAACTGCTTCTATACCCTCAATCGTTCCGGAAACGACAACTTGTCCGGGGCAATTGTAGTTGGCACAGACTACGACCTCTTCGACTTCTTGGCAGACACCTTCTACCACTTCGTCAGGGAGGCCGAGAATGGCGGCCATCGTCGAAGGAGCCAGTTCACAGGCTTTCTGCATAGCTTGCGCCCGCTTGGCTACGAGTTGCAGGCCATCTTCAAAAGACAACGCT
Source organism: Tannerellaceae bacterium (assembly GCA_031284275.1). The sequence goes on along the minus strand of JAITAD010000082.1, from coordinate 3,320 downwards.
CCTGCCGCTACGAGCGCAGAGAACTCTCCCAACGAATGTCCGGCCGTCATGTCGGGCTGGAAGTTAGCGAGAGTTTTTGTCGCTATCACCGAGTGAAGAAAGACGGCCGGTTGTGTCACTTTCGTCTGTTTCAGGTCTTCGGCAGAACCCTCAAACATCAGGTCGGTGATTTTGAATCCAAGTATGGCGTTTGCCTTGTCGAACAGGGTATGTGCCGTTTCATTAGTTTCGTACAGCGACTTCCCCATACCTGTAAACTGAGCGCCTTGTCCGGGAAAAACGTATGCTTTCATGATCGCTTCCGTTACGTGAAGAGTTCTCCGATTAGCGGGCGCAAAGGTAGCAAATCCTCCGACTTACGGCGAGAGCCTCACCGAAGCCAACTTACTCAGCCGTTCCCATAAGGCATCACGTTCACCCAATCGAATGTTCAGTCGCAGTCGGCAAGCGTTGTCCGTCACACATTCCTGCACTTCCGCCCCATGTTCCCGCACCGTCTTCAGCACACGATCCAATTCTTCGTAAGCGCAAGTCAGGTCGATAGTTCCTCCCACAATTCGCACGCCTATTTGCGCATTGCCCAAAGCATCGGCGGCAGCCCGACGATAGGCAGCGGCCAATCCTCCCGTTCCCAATTCTACTCCGCCGAAATACCGTACAACAACGACGATAACGTCGCTCACCCCTGCCGCCCGTATTTGCCCGAGTATGGGTTTACCTGCTGTGGAGGAAGGTTCTCCGTCGTCCGATGAACGGAAGTTCTCTTCCGCTCCCAAGACGTAAGCCCAACAGACGTGTCGCGCATCGTGATATTTCTTTCTGAATCCGGCGACCATCTCCCCTGCTTCTTCCGCCGATCGGACAGGCAGAGCGAACGAAAGGAAACGGCTTCTTTTTTCTGAGTAGAAACCTTCACCCTCTTTTGCTATGACGTTATAGACATCTTTCACAAGTATGCTGTTTACCGAGTTCGGAGAACCAAACGTACGAAAAATGCCCATAGCCGCACATCGGACAATACTGCAACTCTGTTATCTTTGCATCCCGTGACGGTTTTTGACGTAGTTCCATGGGAACTTAAGTCTTTCACGAAAGAGGAACTCCGCTTGGGAACAGGCAAATCTTGGTGGGGCATCACGATCGGATCCTGCTTGGGTTGCTTCTTCCGTATTTTTGTATCCATCTGTATTTCAGATTTATAAACCGCATTTCCCTTTCGCTTGCGTACCATAGTTCCCATGGAACTGCGGTTGTATTCTTAATTGTGCTATTCATTTGTTCGTTTACGTACGTATTCGATGTCAAAGTGGATATGAATGGCGATAATTGCATGTATTATCGTTTTGCAACCTCTCTTGCCGAGGGGCATGGTTATGCGAATGCCGATCATACCCCGACGAACGTTTTCCCACCGGGGTATCCGATTTTGATGTCTCCTCTGCGTTTCCTAACCGACAGTATTGTCGCTCAGAAGATATTGAACGGCTTGTTTCTCCTCATCTCTGTCCTGCTCATTTTCGTGATGCTCGTTCGACATGCGAAGCAACCTGTTGCCTTGGTTACGGTGGCCATCGCAGCCACGCTGTTGAACTACCAACTCCTTCGCTTCTCCACGATGATGATGAGTGAAATGAGTTTCCTCTTTTTCTCCGTACTGACTTTCCTGTTCATTGTCAAGATAGACAGAGATGTCCCCCTTTTGCGTAATCCCTATTTTTACCTCAGCGTCTTTTCCGCCGCATATTGTTATCACATCCGTACGCAAGGTATTGCCCTCTGCGCCGCTATCGTTGCTTATTACCTGTTTTCCAAACGTTGGAAGCCGTTGGTTGCTTTCGTTGTCGGCTATGCCGTCTGCCTCCTCCCATGGATTATCCGTAACAAGGTACACGGTCTTGGGCAAAGCCGTTATCTGGATGTTATCACGAGTGTCAATGCTTGGCGTCCCGACGAAGGTAAGTTGGATATGTGGGGTGTGATATCCCGTTTTTTTGATACTTTCAGCATGTTGTTAGCGAAAGCGATTCCCAACACCATTCCTCCATACTTCGATGTGGACTACGGATCGCCGATTGGTTGGGGGTGGTTGGCCGCTGTTGTGATTCTTGCGCTCATGGGCGTCGGCATGTGGAAACTCGGCAGGCTAGGCCTTTTGTTTTCCCTCTATGCCGTAGCCTCGTTCGGAGTCATTTCCATTTTCAGTACACCGAGCGAGAATCGTTACATCACGGCGCTTATCCCCTTTTTCATAGCTGCACTCATCGTAGGTTTGTATAACGTCCTTGACACGCTTATCCGAAGATCCGGACTTGTTTCCCGTCCGATAAGTACATGGCTCCTTTTGCCCGTTCTTCTTTTTTCGTTTCCTTCTTTGGAAGAAACGCATAAGAGGAACAAATCTGCTTATCCGCCGGCCTATCAAAATTACATTACCATAGCGGAGGAAGTGCATAAGCGCCTTCCCCCTTCGACGGTCATTTGTTCCCGCAAGGCGGAGTTCTTTCAGATGTACAGTAAGGGCGCCGTCTGCGGATACGCATGGACACCGGAAAAGGAGGAATTGATAGCGGGGCTTATTCGTTCCAAGGTGGACTATGTAGTTCTCGAACAGCTTGGTTACAGTTCGACGTCCCGTTACCTCTATCCGGCCATACAGAGCTATCCGGAGCTTTTCCGTCTTGTCATGCACCTGTCCAATCCTGACACGTACCTTTTCAAGTTCGACAAGGAACAAGCAAAGAAAACAATTCAGTTTACCGAAAATGCTCAATAACAAAACGATAACCATCGTTCTGCCCGCCTATAATGCAGAAAAAACACTTGCACGAACTTATGAGGAGATACCGTTGGACATCGTCGATAACGTTATCCTCGTGGACGATTGCAGTAGAGACGATACGCTTGAAGTGGCTCGAAGTTTGGGAATAAAATATTGTATCCGCCACGAGAAGAACAAAGGTTATGGCGGCAACCAGAAGACTTGTTACGACAAGGCGCTTGAAATAGGATCGGACATCGTCATTATGCTGCATCCTGATTACCAATACACGCCCCTCCTGTTACATTCCATGATATACCTCATCGTCAACGAGGTCTATGAAGTCGTTTTCGCTTCCCGTGTTTTGGGCAAGGGCGCTTTGAAAGGCGGTATGCCCCGTTATAAATACATAGCCAACCGAGCATTGACGTTTCTGGAAAACTTGCTGATGGGTAACAATCTGGCCGAATACCATACGGGATACCGCGCCTACTCAGCCCGTGTCCTGAGGAGTATCAACTACCACAAGTGTTCGAATGACTTTGTTTTTGACAACGAAATC
>JAITAD010000006.1 GCA_031284275.1 Tannerellaceae bacterium | reverse complement strand
CGTGGCGCGGCAGGGGGGAAGCACGGGGGGGGACGAGGAGGGGAAGAAAGAGGAAGACTTGAAAAGGAATATATAATCAATTAACCCTGTTTTTATCTGCGTTATGGAATTACGTCACTTTGAAACGTTGGATTCTACCAATGCTTACCTGCGGCAGTTGCTCCTTGAAGAGCGTCTTCCCGATGAGACGGTCGTGCTGGCCGATTACCAGACCGCCGGCCGTGGACAATCCGGCACCGTTTGGGAGTCTGAAGCCTCGCTGAACCTTACTTTCAGCTTCCTCATCTACCATATTCCGCCCTTTCCGGCAAAAAACCATTTCTTCCTTTCCCAAATCGTCAGCCTCTGCCTGAAGTCTGCCCTCGAAGAACAGCTTCCGTCCGACATCCCTTCGCAATTCAGCATCAAGTGGCCTAACGATATCTATTGGGGCGACAGCAAGATAGCCGGTGTCCTCATCGAGAACGACATCACGGAGGCTGAGTTTTACCACTCCATTATCGGCATCGGCGTCAATGTCAATCAACGCCATTTTACCGGCGAAGCGCCCAACCCCATCTCTCTGTGCCAAATCACCGGCATCGAGCATGACCGTATCCTGTTCCTGAACCGTTTCATGGAACATTTCCGCAATTATCGCTTGGACATCAAGGAATATCGTACCAAGACGGTGCGCGACCTGTACCATGCGGCGCTCTACCGTCGTGGCTGTCCCGGCTCTTTCTGCGATGCCGGCGGCACTTTCACGGCCTCCGTCGAGAGCGTACTCCCCGACGGCCGTCTTCGTCTTCGTACGCCTGCGGGCATCGTCCGGAGCTACGCCTTCAAGGAAATCCGTTTCATTCTTCCAAGCGACCCTGCCGTATGACTCACATCACCATCACGGGCGACCTCGGCAGCGGCAAAAGCGCCGTCTCCCGCCTGCTGTCCGAGACCCTCGGCTATGCCATCGTCTCCACCGGCAGCATACAGCGCAGCCTTGCCGCCGAACGTGGTATGACGACCCTCGAACTCAACAAATATACCGAGAGCCACCCCGAAATAGACGACCTCATAGACGACGGTATCCGCCGCTTCGCCGATATCGCCGAGTCGCATATCATCGACTCTCGGCTGGCCTGGTTCTTCCTTCCCTCTTCGTTCAAGGTCTACCTGACGGTGGAACCGGAAATCGCCGCCGACCGTATCCTCGGCGACGCAGCGCGCGGCCGTACGGAGGCTTACGCTACGCGCGAAGCGGCCATGTCAGCCCTTGCCGAACGCAAACGCCGTGAGAACGCCCGTTTCCTTTCCTACTACGGCGCCGACTGCACGGACCTCTCCCGCTTCGACTTCGTCACGGATACCTCGCACAGCTCTCCCTCCGCCGTCGCTGCCCGTATCCTTTCCGCATATCGCAAGGCCTGACGACAACGAAGTGTTTTATATCTTTGCGGACGTTCTCCGTCTTCCACGGACAATCAGGTAAACTCAAAAGCAAAAAAGAACAATGACCGGAACAGATTTCAAAGGCATGAAAGCTTCGATATTCGCCGCCGTATGCGGCTTACTGACGGTATGCGCCCCCTTGTGGGCGGCCAAAGAGGTAAAATCGCCGCTTCCCGACTCCGTGGCGATGGTCGTGGGCGGCAAACCTATCTTGCTGGACGATTTCCTTTTTATCGCCCAGAAGAACGGTGAGGCCGACCTCTCCAGCCTCGAAGCGCTGCACGAGTATGTCGAACTGTTCAAGAACTTCCGCCTCAAAGTGGCCGAAGCCGAATCCCAAGGCATAGACACCACCACCGCTTTCCATAAGGAGTTTGGCGAATACCGTATGCAGCTCGAGGACAGCTATCTCTCCGACAAAGCCGCCGAAGACGCCGTCCTGCGCTCTGTCTACGATAGGGGTGGCGAACTGTTGGAGTTCAGCTATATCCTTTTCCGTTTTTCCGGCGACCATGTCCTGCGCAAAGATACCGCCGAGGCATATGCCGCCGCCCAAGCGGCATACTCCCGCCTCGCTACGGGCGAAAATATCGACCGTCTCGGCTCCGAACTGTCCGAATCCGGTATGGATAAGGTGGTCTACGAATATGTCCCGTCCCTCCCTCCGCTACGTGCCCTGCGCACCCTCGACAAGCTGCTCTACACCCTTCCGGAAGGCGCTCTGTCCCAACCTTTGCGCACGGCGTTCGGCTATTATGTCGTCAAGATGCACCATCGCCATCGCCATCCCGGCCGCATACATGTAGCCCATATCCTCGTCGGCCTCACGTCCGACACGCTCACGCGCACGCCGGAAGAGGCGCGCGCCATCGCCGACAGTCTCTATGAACGCCTGCTTGCGGGCGAAGATTTCGTCACCCTTGCCCAACAGTACTCCACCGACGCCGCCTCAGCCCGTAACGGCGGCGAGATGCGTCCTTTCGGCCCCAACGAGATGATAGCTCCCTTTGAACAGGCCGCTTTCGCCTTGAAAGAGGTCGGCGACATCTCTCCCGTCGTCGAGACCCGTTTCGGATACCATATCATCCGCCTCATCGAGAAGCTCCCCCGCGCCTCTTTCGAGAACGAACGCACCGCCCTCGAATATCGTCTCTCTCGCTCGGAGCATAACTTCGACCTTTACCGCTCCTTCGACGAGCGTATGAGGCGCGAATATGACTATACTCCCTTTCCCGACGCCTATGCGGAATTGGAAGCGCTCTGCGACGTGGCTTTCCCTGCCGACAGTATCTTTGCCGTGTTGGCCACCAATCTCGACCGTCCGCTCTTTGTTGCCGGCGGTATAGCCGTTTCCCAACGCGATTTCGCCCGTTTCATGTCTACACAGCGTCTCTCTTCCAAGACGTACGCCCCCGAATATATGCGCGAGGCCTACGACCTCTTCCTCCGCGAGCTGCTCACGGGTATGGAGCGTCAGAACCTGCAGACCAAGCATCCCGAATACAAGTTCCTTTTACAGGAGTACCGCGATGGTATCCTCCTCTTCGAAGTGTCCAATAACGAGATATGGACGAAACCCGTCAAACAGCAGGACCGTCTCGAAAAGAAATGGTTGAAGAAACTGCGTAAAAAGTTCCCCGTCGAGATTAATTGGGAGGTCATCAATCGTCAGGTGCGCCAACCATGAAGCGTAGCGCAGCGGTATCCATTCTCTCGTCGCTCCCGCTGATATTCGCCTGCTGCACGGGGGGGGACAAGTTCATCGTCACGGGTGAGGTCTCCGATGCCGCCGAAGGGACGCTCTACCTCGAAGCCGTCGGCATGGAAGGCGTCGAGGTACTGGATTCCGTTCGCCTGACGGATGCCGGCAAGTTCCGTTTCAAAGTTCCCCGTCCTCCATATCCCGATTTTTACCGCCTTCGCCTCAACGAGCGTCGTATCCATTTCGCCGTCGATTCAACAGAGGAGATAGAAATCAGGGCTTCAGGGCATACCTTCGCTACTTCCTATACCATCAAAGGCTCTGCCAATAATGAGGCAATCCGCGAGATATCCCTCGCCAGCCTCGATGCGGCGCAGTCGTTGTCCAACCTGCGCCGCGATATCAAAACCCGCAAGATACCCGACAGCCTCTACGACGCCTCTCGCCGCCAGATAGTCGAAGCTTACAAGGAGGTCGCCCTGCGGTACATCTACACCGCACCTCAGTCTACAGCCGCCTATTACGCACTCTTCCAACAAGCCGAAGGTATGCTTCTCTTCGATATGTATGACCGTAAGGACTCTCGCGCCTTCGGGGCCGTAGCCACGAGCTACGACCTGCTCTATCGCGACAGCCCTCGCGCCCGCCACCTGCATAACCTCGCTCTGCAATCGCTGGCCGTCACCCGTACCAAACGTACCCTCAGCCTCGACAGCCTCAACGTCCAAGAAGTCACCTATCTCGATATCGCCCTCCCCGATGTCCACGGCGCTACCGTTCGCCTCTCCGATACGGCGCCGGGCAAGGTCGTCCTCATCAACTTTACCGCTTACGCCACTGACTGGTCGGCGTCCCTCAACATGTTCCTCTCCGAGTTGTATGCCGCCTATCATGCGAACGGCCTCGAGATCTATCAGGTGTCTCTGGATACCGACCTCCACCTATGGAGCAACGCTGCCGTCAATGCGCCGTGGGTCACGGTTATCGACCCGCAATCCTACTATTCCAAGATAGCCGCCCTTTACGCCGTCCGCCGGTTGCCCGCTTTCTTCCTTCTCGACCGTTCGGGTAACATGGTCAAACGCTTCGACCGTATCGAAGAGGCCGAGAAGGAGATCAAACGCCATCTCTAACCTCTGCCAGTGGCTGCCGCCCTCATCCTTTTTCTCCTGCTCGTCTGCGTACCGGTATGCGGGCAAGAGTCTTCGCCTGCTCCCCCGAAGAAGGCTAACGCCCTCGAAGCGCAGGTCAGCTATCAGGCGGAAGACTCTATCGTTATGACCACCGGAAATAATGCCTATCTCTACGGTCAGGGCAAGGTCAATTATCAGGATATCGAGTTGCAGTCCGAATACATCCGTATCAACATGGACAGCAGCCTCGTCTATGCGACTTTCGCCCTGGACAGCGCCGGCGAGGCTTTCGGCCATCCTATCTTCAAACAGGGCGCCGAGGAATACGAGTCGAAAGCCATGCGCTACAATTTCAAAACCCGCAAGGGTTACAGCAACGGTTCCATCACTCAACAGGGCGAAGGGTACGTCACGGCCAACCATACCAAAAAGATGGCCGACAATAACCTGAATATGATGGATGGCCGTTACACTACTTGCGACGAACATGATCATCCTCATTTTTACATCGCTCTGACAAAAGCCAAAGTACGTCCCCACAAGGATATCGTCTCCGGCCCGGTATACCTCGTCATTGAGGACGTCCCTCTTCCTCTGTGGCTGCCTTTCGCCTTTTTCCCTTTCTCGTCGGAATATTCCTCAGGTATCATTGTGCCTTCCTATGGGGATGAATCGCAACGCGGCTTCAATCTGCGCGACGGGGGGTATTATTTCGCCATCAGCGACTACCTCGACCTCGCCCTTACCGGGGAGATATACTCCAAAGGCTCCTGGGGCGTGTCAGCCCGCTCATCCTACCGCAAACGTTACAAGTTCTCCGGTAACGTCAATGCTTCCTACCTCGTCACCCGTACCGGAGACAAAGGCCTCCCCGACTACTCTCTGGGCAAAGACTTCAAAATCCAATGGACCCATACCCAAGACGCCAAAGCGGACCCCTTCCGGTCGTTTTCCGCCAGTATCAATTACTCGACCTCCAGCTTCGACCGCAATAACCTCGGCAGCTATTACCCTTCCGGCAGCGGTTACGCCGACGCTACCCAGAGTAACAAAGGGTCTTCGGTGAACTTCACTCAACGGTTCCCCAACCTCCCCCTGAGCCTCTCGGGTACCATGAATATCAATCAGCGTTCCCGCGACTCCGCCATAGCCGTAACCCTTCCCGACATTACCGTCACCCTTAACCGTATCTACCCGCTCAAACGTAAGAATAAGGTCGGTAAAGATCGCTGGTACGAGAAAATATCCATGAACTATACCGGTTATCTCCGCAACAGTATCGATACGAAAGAAAACCTGCTCTTCCGCTCTCATCTCATCCGCGACTGGCGTAACGCCATGCAGCATACCATCCCCGTCAGCGCTACGTTCAACGTCTTGCAATACATCAACCTCACCGCTTCGGCCAACTACAAGGAACGGTGGTATACTTCCCGTATCGACGAAACATTCGACCCTGAACGCCAAAGGGTCGTTCCGGCAGACACTACTTACGGTTTTTACCGTATCTACGACTTCAGCGGCTCTCTTTCCGCTTCCACAACCATCTACGGCGACTACCTTTTCCTTCCCGCCCTTCAACGCCTGCTGCACCTCAAGCAGATACGTCACCGGTTGGAACCCTCCGTCAGTTTCAGCGCCACTCCCGACTTCGGATCCGCCGCTTACGGCTATTACAGCACGCTGCACTACACCCGCTCCGACGGCGAGTCCGTCGATTACGTCTACAGCCCTTTCCGCCACAACCAATTCGGCGTCCCCGGCCGAGGCCGCTCGGGTAGCCTCAATTTCTCCATCAACAACAATGTGGAGGCTAAGATACTCACCGATTCCGATTCTACCGGCGAACGCAAAATCAGTCTCATCGACAAGCTCTCGGCCGGCATGAGTTACAATATGGCGGCGGACTCTTTCCGATGGAGTGATATGAGCGTGGCTCTGCGCCTGAAGTTCTCCAAGTCTTACTCCCTCAACCTCAACGGTATGTTCGATACGTATACCTACCGCCTCGTGGGCGAAGGGACAAGCCGCCGCCTCGAACGCCGTAACGTGCCGCGCTGGCAGGCCGGCAAGGGCTTCGGCCGTCTCATATCTACGGGTACCAGCTTTTCCTATACTTTCAACAACGAGACCTTCAAGAAATGGTTCGGCTCTGAGGAGGCTTCCTCATCGTCGCCTCCTGCCGCCGGCGACATCGACGGCGTCAGCTCGCCTCCTCTCGACAGCCTTTCCGAGTCCGCCCCTTCCGGCCGCCTCCTCGGCGCAAAAAAGGAGAAAGCCGAGACCGACGCCGATGGCTATTTCGTGGCCAAAGTCCCCTGGAGCCTTTCTTTCAGTTACAGTATGCGTCTGGGTTACGACCGCCAAAAAATCGATTTCGAACGGCTGGAGTATAAATATGCCATCACCCACAGCCTCAGCTTCAACGGCAATATACAGCCTACCAAAAATTGGAACTTTAACTTCAATGCTACCTACGATTTCGATACTCACCGCATATCCTATATGACCTGCAGCCTTACCCGAAACCTGCACTGCTTCCGCATGTCCGGCAATTTCGTTCCCATCGGCCCCTACAAGTCCTATTCTTTTTCCATCGCCGTCAATTCTTCTCTGCTGCAAGACCTTAAATACGATCAGAGCAGTAACTACCGCGATGCTCAAAAGTGGTATTAGTCAGTGCACTGCGAACTTGAAGGCTCCCCGCTTCTGCCCGTTTCTTTCGGCATAGAGGATATAGACTCCTGCGGGTAGCCGAATCGGATAGATCCAATAATCCGCCGCCGGCGTGAAAGGCGCCGGAGAGGTTTCCGTGGCGCTGAAAGTTGCGAAACGCACCCCTGCCAATGAGACCAGATGGAGTTGGTAACCGTCCAACCCCTGCACTTGCAATAAGCCGTTGCGGTAGGCGACCGATGCCGTTCCCGCCGGAAGTCCGCCGACTTTTTCGGGGGGCGTCGGTTCGGTAAAGTTGATGTCGATAGTAAAGGTGTCATAGGCCGCATTCGGACTTATCACGAAGGAATAGGCTCCCTCCACCGCTTCGGGCAACGGTAAGGCTTCGCCGTTGCTGCAAATCAGCAGCAGCTCCTCCGGCGTCAACGGCGGCGGCGTCACCGAGAAACTGAAAGTCTGGTCGGTGTGCTTATGGTAAGTCCCTGCCTCAGGCAATACTGTGATGCCGACATCCGGCGTATGGATAATCACGGTAAAGAAGTCCAAC
>JAITAD010000005.1 GCA_031284275.1 Tannerellaceae bacterium | reverse complement strand
ATTCCGCATCCGCCCATGCAAGATGGGAGAAGTGCTCGGTGGGCTTCTTATCCAGAAACTTTCTACCTGTCTCGTCATAGTCCGGCTCCATCCTCAGATAGGGCTTATCGCCGTAATACAAGGTGCCGGTCGGCCACATCGTCCGCTTGCCGAAATTAGTCAGGTCGAATCGCGGAATGTTAGAATAGTACGAATTGATATCATCAAGCAAGAACCTTTTCGCGACGGCCTCGCTCACGACTTCAGGCGAGGCGCCGGGGGTCAGACAATCTTTGGCCTGCCAGGAGTCGAAGGTAAGACATGACGAAGGCTCCGCCAGCCCCAAACCATTGTTCCATGCGTGCCAATCTTTCACGCTCTCCTGACTTAAAGGATCTTTGAGGAGATTGCGAAACTTCATGGGATTACTGAGCCGTTTTAGATAGATATCCTTGAAGTAATGGCGAATAGTATATTCGGCCAGGGACACGTAAGGGTCGGCGAACTCATTGTGCCACTGTTCAAAAAGGAACTCGTCCGGCCTATTCGGATCGGGGATCGTCCACCAGTCATCCAAATGCATAGCGGTAGCGGTAAGTGAAGTCGAGTAGGTATAGGTATCTCCTAAGAGCCTTGCAAACTTGATCTTTCTGCCACCGTCGCTCATATCAGACTTGGTCTCGAAGTCCGTACAATTTATTAAGAAGTCAGGAAGACCTCCCACGAACATGCTCTCTATCCGAGTCTTAAACTTGAAAGCGTCAAGAAACCTCCATTCATAGTCTCTCAATACCTTACCTCCCGGTTCATTCTTTTCGCCTTTTTTGAGCGCTTCGACGTCCACCTCCCCCGTGGCCTGAAAGAAGAGGACACTCCCCAGAGACAGCATAGGATATACAGCCGAGCCCACATCGCTAAGCTCATCCCCCCATAAGGCCTCGCCGGTTCGCGTCTCGTATTGGAACCCATGCAGGGCGAGGATAAGGACGTTATCTATCACCATAAAGGAGGATCCCTCATAGCTATTGATCCCTCCCTCGCAATCCGACCACAGCACCCCTCCCGGCGGAACGTCGAAGTTATTGAGCCATCGCCTGTCGCCCAACTTATTCCTATAGTATCCGGCCAATAACAAGGTGCTACTGCTAAAGCCTGAGCCAATGACCTCCGAGGGGTCTTTCGGGGGGGTCAAATTCTTCTCTTCGACGAAGTAATAATTGCTCTCTTTATTCTTCCACTCCCTAACGAAATCAGCGCCAAACACCCATTCCAACGCATCCCATTCCGCCACGCTGTAATGTGTCTTGATACGGTAAAAACGGTAATGCCGAAACACCTCTGCCGGAGTCAATAGCAGATTTTCCACATCCTTGGCCAAGGTATCGATGACATCCGAAATATTGGCTTCAGGATAATCTATAAACTCTTTGCGGGCATCGAAAAGAAACCACTTATTCGTTCCGTTTCCATTCTGCTTGTCCGCTTCGGTAAAGTTCTTTGCATACTTCCGTTCAACAAGGCTTTCCGAAGCTATGAAGAGGTACTCCGGAGTGAGAACCGCTACCGGCGGATCGGCTTTCTTCAAAATGGCGAACCTCACTTTTACCGTATATTTGTTTCCTACCTTATGCTTCTCCGCCCAAACGGCAAAAGCGGTTTTTAGGTTTTCAAAAACATGGCAGTTAATTACAGTGCCGCCAAACTCCTTTTCCAAGGAATCCACCAGAAGTATGGCATCACTGCCGTCGACCGGCCCCGGACTCTGACTATAATAGGAGTGAAACGTATAGTCCATAAACTGAGCATACTGGGAGGCATTCGGGTCGACGAACCAATTCCTCGACTGCCCCCACGCACCGACGGACACCATCAATGACGCCAACAGCGGCGCTATCGTCCGCACGGCCAACCTCTTCCCCCCAACGCTGCCTGTCCTGTTCATAATCCTGTACCTGTTCATGTCTCGAACGGCCGCCCACAACGGGCGGCCTATCTTTGCCCGCAAATGTAAATACTTTTGACAAGAAACCTCTACCTTTGCGCCCAATAAAAACAAATTGCCATGCCTCGACATTTCGCTCTACTCTGCCTCGCCGTCCCACTGTCGCTCCTGACGCCTGCCTGTTCCCGTCCCTCGGCTTCGGCCGAACTGTCGGCGCGCCGCGACTCCCTGCAGACGGCTCGGCGGCAGGACAGTGTCGAAGCCGCTCGCAACGTTGCCTTTTGCGACAGTATCCTGCCTCTCCTGCGCAGCGAGATGGAAGCCCTGCGCGGTACTTTCTCCTTTGAAAAAGACACCGCCTACGCCACCTCCGGCAACTACGTCCATCGCAGGCAAACCATCGAACACAACATCGGCCGCTCCTACCTCCGCAGCGGCGTCACCGAGCAGGGCGAGCCGTTCCTCGCCAGCGTCTACGCCGGACGCCGCCCCATCCGTCACACCGCCCTGCGCATCAGTATCCCCACAGGCCTGTATGCCCAAACCCCCGACGTCCCTTTTGACGGCGGACGCAACTACCGCTTCGAAGACGACGGCCTCTTCACCGAAGTCGTCACTTACCGCGGTGAACAATGCCTCCCCCTCCTGCAATTTCTCTACGAGAACCGTAACGCCGGCCGCCTCCGCGCCGACTACCTCGGCGGTGAGGCCTATTACATCCATATCAATGCCAAAGACCTCAGTAACATCGCCTCCACCTACCAGTTCTCGCACCTCTTACACGATATCGTCCGCTTCGAAACCGAACGGCAAAAATCCGCCCGACGCCTCGACTATCTCCGCCAAAAGTTGGCTCCCGCAACATCTCCCGACTCTGCTGACAGCCCTTCGCCCCAATCTTCCTTAATTTGAACGCCATGCGAACATCTCAACGGGGAGAAAAGCAGAAAAACTCCTTTTGGAAACGCTTAAAGTTCAAATACAAACTCTCTTTCTTCAACGAAGGGGCATTGGAAGAGGTATGGTCTTTCCGCCTCTCTCTCCTCTCGGCCATCGGGACGATAGCTGTCTTCGCCGCTTTCCTCATCGCCGTCACCGCCCTGCTCATCACCCAGACCCCCATCCGTAACTTCCTCCCCGGATACCTTGACGTCGAGATACGGCAGGAAATCGTCGAGAACGTCATGCGTACCGACTCCCTCGAACATCAACTTGATGTGCAGTCCCGATACCTCGAAAACATCGTCGGCATCCTCAGCGGCGCCACCACCGTCGACTCCGTCCGACAAATCGATACCCTCTCCCATACCGCCGATTACAACATCCCCCGAGGGGAAAAGGAATCCGATTTCGTCAGACGTTTCGAGGAAGAGGAGAAATACAGTGTCTCCGGTAAAAGCGTCGCTACCGGCGCCGACGGGCAGTTCTTTTACCGTCCCGTCAGGGGTAGCATCTCACAAGCTTTCGCTCCCGAAGAGGGCCATTTCGGTATCGACCTCGTGTCCTCTCCACGTGAGAGCGTCCTGGCTACTCAAGCCGGTACCGTCGTCTACAGTGGTTACGATCCCAAATACGGTAACGTCATCCAACTGCAACACAAGAACGGGTTCCTCTCCGTCTACAAACACAATGACGTCCTCCTCAAAGAGACCGGTGATCAGGTATGGGCCGGCGAAGCCATCGCCCTCATCGGTAACACCGGTAACCTCACTACCGGCGCTCACCTCCATTTCGAGCTGTGGTTTCGCGCTCAACCGCTCAATCCCATCGAGTACATCCCTTTCTGACCCGCCCTGCTCAATACGCCCATGTTTCAAATAGGAGAGGTTCTCGTCAGTCTTGACTTGTTGGACACCCTTTTCTGTTGCGACCTCTCCCGTTGCCGCGGCTTATGTTGCGTCGAAGGCGATGCCGGCCCTCCTCTGGCGGCCGGTGAGGCCGATGCGCTGCAAACCGCATTGCCTGTCCTTATCGATAAGTTATCCCCTGCCGCACGAGAAACCCTTCACCGGCGTGGTATATGCGAAAAAGACGCCGATGGCGACGACGTTATCCCTACTGTCGGTGAGGCCGACTGTATCTTTACCCGCTATTCTCCCGACACCTCCCGCATCTGCCGCTGCATCCTCGAAGACTATCCTGTATCCGTCCCGCTCAAAACCTCGCCTGTTCCCTCCTGCTCACTCAAACCCATCTCTTGCCACCTCTTCCCCGTCGTCGAAACGCAATACGCCCACTTCACCGCCCTCAACGTGCAACATCGCAAGATATGCCGTGATGCCTTTATCCGTGGTAAACGGGAAAATATCTACCTCTACCGTTTCCTTGCCGCTCCGCTCACCCGCCGCTTCGGCGCCGACTGGTATGCCGAACTCCTCACCGTCGCCGCCGAGTGGCATCGCCACCCCCGAACATCTCCTCCTGTCCCTATCTCCTGACCCAATTCTCTACCTTGATTCCGGCAAGCCGTTCAAAGTCTTTCAGATTATCCGTCACAAGCGTCAACCGCTCACTGATGGCAGAAGCTCCGATGAGCAAGTCGAAATCGTCGTGGTGAGGCACACCCAGACGCCTGAGCCGTACCTTTTCCTCAGCATATACTGAGATAGCGTTTGTTATGGGCAAGGTTTCCACCCAATCCAGAAAAGCGTCCAACAGCCGATGATGTTTTTTAGGATTCCCACTATTCTCCGCCCCATAACGCAATTCCGCTACCGTAATATCCGAAATGCAACAATTATCCACCCCTCGTGCACGTATCATCTCTTCCACCCCATACTCCCCTCGCAGAAAAAAGACGCAAGTCGAAGTGTCCAACAAGTACCGCACTGCCTCGAACTGCTAAAAGCCGATATTTACCGGAACATTTCTTCTTTTCCCCCCTTAAAGCGCCTTGCCGCTTTAATATCCGCCACCATATCGTCTGCACTCCGGTCAGATTCCCAAGCGCCGGCAAGCCGGAAAAAATCATCATCCGCCGCCTTCGCTTTCCTGAATGGAGCCGCTATGCTCTTGACAGCTTCAACTATCCTTTCCCGAAAAGACACTTCTGCGCCCTCTCCACGCACCAACAGCAGCCCTTCGCCAACAACAAGCGCCCCGCCATTGCCTGCCATTCCTTTGAACGTTTCCATCTTGCTCTGTGTCTTTCTTTGTTATACCTCACTTCTACTCCCCCACAAAAATACTACTTTTTTTCTGGTATCATCATTCTTCCCCCTTTTTTTTTCTTCCGGCATCAACATTTTCCCGCTTTTTTCTTCATCCGGAGTAACTATCCTTTTCTTTTTTTCTCCTACTTCCCGATATCTCGCCTGTAATACATCCCCTCAAAATGGATATGCGGTATGTAGGAGTAGGCTTTTTCCAACGCTTCGGACACCGTTGCGCCCATGCCTCCTACGGCCAGCACACGCCCTCCGTTCGTCAGCGTCTGCTTCCGTTTTTCGTTCCATACAGCTCCGGCGTAGAAAACAAGCGCCTCAGGCGGCAACCCGTCGAGGCCGGTAATGACCTTCCCCGTTTCATAGCTGTCGGGGTATCCCTTGCTTGCCAATACCACTGTCGCTGCCGCCCGTTCGTCTATCTCCAACGGACGCTTGTGCAAGTCGCCTGTCGACACCCCTCTGAAAAGGTCTAACAGCGACGACTTGATACGGGGAATAACCACCGCCGCCTCCGGATCCCCCATGCGGCAGTTATATTCAATAAGGTAAGGCTCTCCCCCTACGTTAATCAATCCGAAATACAGAAACCCTTTGTAAATGATGTTTTCTTTCAGCAAACCCTCTACCGTCGGACGGATGATTCGTTCTTCCACCTTTTCGGCAAACGCCTTATCTACGAACGGAACGGGCGATATCGCTCCCATCCCTCCCGTGTTTCCTCCCGTATCTCCATCCCCAATCCGCTTGTAGTCTTTGGCATAGGGTAAGAGTTTGTAATGGCGGCCATCCGTCAAAATGAAAAATGACACCTCATCGCCGGCCAGAAACTTCTCTATCACCACCATCTTCCCCGCCTTGCCGAACTTACCTCCCAACATCGCCCGCAGTTCCGCCTCCGCCTCCGCCAGACGGTGAAGGATAACCACGCCCTTCCCTGCCGCCAGGCCGTCGGCTTTCAGCACATAGGGCGGCCTGTTCGCTTTGAGAAAATCCAGGCCTTGGACGATGGTCTCGGCCGTGACCGCTATACTGTCCGCCGTGGGGATACCATGGCGGCGCATGAACGCCTTCGCAAAACGCTTGCTCCCCTCCAATCGAGCGCCCATGCGGCCGGGTCCTACGAAGTGAGCTGCCTTGAGGAGGTTATCGTCCATGAGGTATTCATACAACCCGTTCACCAACGGCACTTCGGGACCGGCTACCACCAACCCCGCATTGTACAGTATCCCCACTTTTCGAATACCCGAAAAATCGTCTATCGCCACGTTACGGTTGGTACACAGCGTCCTTGTCCCTGCATTACCGGGAAGAGCGAACAGACGCCGGATTTTGTCTTCCTGACGAAGTTTCCATACCAGCGCATGTTCTCTGGCTCCCGAACCTATTACTATTGCGTTCATTAGCGACTGCTTCGTTTATATCGCCCCGACGCTATGCGCCATCAGCGTTTTATGTTCCTTATTTGTACCCGCAAACATCTCATACCCACGAAACTGACATTCCAACTGCCCGTTGAGTACCCGCAGTTTTTTCGAAGGATGCAACCCGATATGCGTAAAGCAATCATCCCTGTAACCCAAAATCCAAGCTTTCCCTCCAATGAAATGGTGCTTCAACCGTTCCCCAAGCAATCCGTAAAGTTCCGTCAAGTCACGCACTTTCAACCGTTCTCCGTAGGGTGGGTTCGTCACCAGCATCGCAGGATGGGGAGGGTCGGCGAAAAGTTGCAACGGCCGACGGCATACCTTTATGTATTGCGACAGTCCGGCGCTTTCCACATTACGTTTCGTCACCGCCACCGCTTCCGCAGAGATATCATAGCCATAGCAGCAGAAGTCGAAAGCCTGTTCCCCGCTGTCATCTTCCGAGATAGCGGCGAAGAGGTCTGCATCAAAGTCAAGCCATTTCTCAAAGGCGAAGGATTTTCGGAACAGTCCCGGCGGGATGTTGAGTGCAATCATGGCCGCCTCCGTCAGGAACGTCCCCGATCCGCACATCGGATCCACAAGATGACATTCTCCGCGCCAGCCCGTAAACAGGATAAGACCCGCCGCCAACACCTCGTTCAGCGGCGTATCCGTCGCCGCCACCCGATAACCCCGTTTATGCAGGCTTTCTCCCGAACTGTCCAGCGACAAGGTCGCCTCATCCCCGCTGACGTGCAGGTGTATATACAAATCCGGCGACTCCACATTTACCGACGGCCTCTGCCCGCATTTCCCTTTCCAATAATCCGCTATCGCATCTTTCACCCGATAACTCGCAAAGCGCGAGTTCGTCACCAACGAAGAATGTGACACCGTATCTACGGTAAACGACGTCGTCGCCCGCATGTATTTCGCCCACTCAAACTTTACCAAAACTGCGTATATCGTATCGGCGTTCTCCACATTGAATCGCAATAGTGGCCGCAGTACCCGCAAGGCCGTACGACAATGGAAGTTCGCCTTGTAGAGTATCGTCATATCCCCCTTGAACGACACCGAACGGCATCCTTCCTGCACCTCTTCGGCGCCCAGATCCCGCAATTCTGCTGCAAGCACACCCTCCAAACCTTGCAAGGTCTTGGCAACCATCTCGAAACTCATAGGAACGGCCGTCGTTTTTTTATCCTTATATTACCGTATACGCCAAATCGCCGCAAAAGTAAAAATTTTTCCGCCGCAAATAAACACTGTTTAATGGTAGAACTCAACGGAGAGTTTGTCTCTCGCCTCAAGCGCCACATCGCCGCCCACGAAGGTGACGCGATACGGGCTTTGCTCGAAGAGCTGCATCCCGCCGATATCGCCGA
>JAITAD010000071.1 GCA_031284275.1 Tannerellaceae bacterium | reverse complement strand
CCTTTGGGGCCGATAACGATCTTACCGTTACAAAGGATATTCCCCTCAATCTTACCATCCAGGCGAAAATCTACCTCGGTGGTGATGTCCCCTTTCACCGATGTGCCGACGGCGAGGATGTTGTGGAGAACGCCTTGGGTATTCTCCTCACGGGATGATTTCAGTACCATCTTCCTTAGCATTTTATGTGTGAATAGATTAAACTGTTTTTCGCAATATCAAAGGGTTATTTCGAGTATCTTGAAGGTCATCAATCCGGAGGGGACTTGTATCTCAGCCGTCTCTCCCACTTTTTTCCCCACCAAACCCTGAGCGATGGGCGTATCAATGGAGAGTTTGCCCTCTTTGATATTGGCTTCTTCCGATGCCACCAACGTATACGACATCACTGCACCCGTCTTGACGTTTTGGATTTTCACCTTGTTGAGTATCTGTACCTCATCTGTTTTTACGCGCGTCTCATCAATAAGACGGGCTTCGAGAAGCGCCTCTTTGAGCGAGGCCAATTTTGCCTCCATAATACCTTGAGCCTCCTTGGCGGCATCGTATTCGGCGTTCTCCGACAAATCACCTTTGTCGCGGGCTTCCGCTATCTGTGCAGAAATGGCAGGACGTTTGACGTTTTCCAAGTAATTGATCTCTGCCAGCAACTTGTTGCGGCCTTCTTCCGTCATGTAACGAACAGTCATGGCACAGACGCTTACAAGGCGTTTATCTCTTTCAACACCGCATTGGTCGCACGCACAGCAGCCGCACTCTTGGCAAAGAGCGTTTTTTCGTCGGCGCTCAACTGCAACTCAACGATTTTTTCTACGCCCTTACGCCCCAGCACGACGGGCACACCGATACAGATATCCGATTCACCATACTCGCCCTCGAGAGCGACGGAGCAGGGGATAAGCTTTTTCTGGTCGTGAACGACCGCTTCGGCAACGAGGGCGCCCGCCGCACCGGGAGCATACCACGCCGAGGTACCCAACAATTTCGTCAGCGTCGCCCCGCCCACCATCGTAGATTTAACCACTTCGTCCAACTGTTCGGCACTGAGCAGTTTCGTCACGGGAATACCTTTGTAGGTAGCCAAACTGACGAGCGGAATCATCGTCGTATCGCCGTGACCGCCGATAACTATCCCTTCCACCTCATTGGCATTGCAACCCAAGGCTTGGGAAAGGTAATATTTGAAACGGGAACTGTCGAGGGCGCCACCCATCCCGATGATACGGTTCTTCGGCAAACCAAGTGTTTTGAGCGAAAGGTAAGTCATCGTATCCATCGGATTGGCAATAACCACCAGAACAGCGTCGGGAGAATATTTCAACGCCTCACCGGCCACCGCCTTGACAATACCTGCATTAACACCAATAAGCTCTTCGCGCGTCATCCCCGGTTTGCGCGGGACGCCCGAAGTGATCACCACCACGTCCGACCCCGACGTTTTGGCATAATCGTTCGTATAGCCCGACAGACGCGTATCGAAACCCAGCAACTGGGCTGTCTGCATCACATCTATCGACTTGCCTTCGGAGACGCCCTCTTTGACGTCAAGCATTACCACCTCATCGGCCACCTCATTAAACGCAAGCACGTTCGCACACGTTGCGCCCACATTGCCGGCGCCGACTACTGTTATTTTGGACATCTCCTTAATCTCCTTTGATTTGCTATTCTGAAACCTCTGCAAATGTACAATCTTTTCCGGAACCTCCGTCCATACGCCTCGACCCTTATTTTTTACCCTTGTGAGGAATATTACCCTACCTTTGCAGCCCCATGAAGACTATCATCATTTTGGGCGACGGCATGGCCGACGAGCCTGTCGAAGCCTTAGGGTACAAAACCCCCCTGCAATTTGCCGCCACACCCTGCATGGACATGCTGGCGGCGCGCGGCGCAACGGGGCGGTTGCAAACCGTCCCGCAGGGTTTTCATCCCGGCAGCGAAGTGGCCAATCTCTCCGTCCTCGGTTATCATCTCTCCGACGTTTTTGAAGGACGGGGTGTACTCGAAGCCGCAAGCATGGGTGTCGAACTTGCCTCCGGCGAATTGGCAATGCGTTGCAACCTCATCTGCGTAAAAGGGAATCTCATCAAGAACCACTCCGCCGGACATATCTCCACCGAAGAAGCCGACGAACTCATCCGTTTCCTCAACGAACATCTGGGAAATGAACGTATCCGTTTTCATACGGGCGTTTCCTATCGGCACCTGCTCGTCGTCCGTAACGGCGATAAACGGGTCGGCTGTACCCCGCCGCACGACGTTCCACTGCACCCTTTCCGTTCCCACCTTGTCACAGCCGACGTCCCCGAAGCGGCTGATACCGCCCGGTTGCTCAACGAGTTAATTCTCAAATCACAAGAATTGCTCCCCACTCATCCTGTCAATCTCCGGCGCATCGAACAAGGGAAGGATCCGGCCAACAGCCTCTGGCCATGGTCGCCCGGATACCGCCCCGCCATGCGTACCCTGTCCGAGATGTACGGCTTCCAATCCGGCGCCGTCATTTCTGCCGTAGATCTCATCCGCGGCATCGGTGTCTATGCCGGTTTAACCCCTATCCTTGTCGAGGGGGCTACCGGACTTTACGACACTAACTACGAAGGCAAAGCCGCCGCCGCCATTGATGCACTCCGGACGAACGACTTCGTCTATCTCCACATCGAAGCCAGTGACGAAGCCGGACACGAAGGAGACGTCAGACTCAAAGTACGCACCATTGAGAACCTCGACAGACGTGCCGTCCGGCCGATATACGAGGCCGTCAGTACATGGAATGAACCCGTCACCATCGCCGTCCTCCCCGACCACCCCACCCCTTGCGCTCTTCGTACCCACACAAACGACCCTGTCCCTTTCCTCATCTACAAGCCGGGAGAGCCGGCTGACACCGTATGCCGTTTCGATGAAACCGCCGTCCATGCAGGCCGTTACGGACTGATCTCCGGCGATACCTTTATCCGTCATCTTATCGGGCGTTAATAACGTGTTTCCTTGCAGGATTGGCGGCAGGTTTTTCGTAACGGGAAGACTTTGTAAATTGTATCGACTTTCTCCCTTTCTTTTCTTACCTTTGCCCCTGACTTTGCATTCCATGAATACGCTAATTTTTGTATCATGAACACGCTCGCAGCTTTCGTTTCCTTTGTCGGCCGTTGCCGCCTTATGGGTGTGGTTATGGCTGTCGTTTTGTTGTCCCCCTCCATATCCTATGCCGATGACAATGACGATATAAATACAGAACTCACCGACGAAACCCGTTTTACTATCCCCGACAGGACTTTCTATGGCTGCTCCGCCCTCGAGACCTGCATTCTGCACCATGTCCCCCTCAACACCATCGGCCGCGAGGCTTTCTTCTCATGTACTTCACTGCATTCCATCAACCTGCCCGCCACACTTGACACTATCTATTTCGCCGCTTTCGCCGACTGTCAGGCGCTTGATACCGTCGATTTTCCCCACTCCGATGAAACCCCACCCCACCTTGATAATGCCGTTTTCGCTCACACCTACAAGGACGGCGCAAGTAACCCTTCGCAGATTACCACTTCTCCTGCCGACATATTCGTCTTCTTCCATGATTTCCCCACCTATATTTCTTATTACCGGCACTCGCATTGGTATCCTTTCTTTTTGGATGTTTCACTTCCTTTCGAATACAACATCTTCGACCAAACCACGGCTATCCCTCCCGCATTGACGAGTTGGTTTAATGCTATTGGCGAGGTACATATATCCCGTGTACGTGTCAGTCACCCCGACCTCCACCAACTCGTCATCCCCCCTACCCTTTCTCTGGAGCACTTGGCCGGTAACAATATTTGTGCTATCACCACCATTGACGACGGCGCTTTCACCAACACGCCCCTCACCTCCCTCACCTTCCCCAACACCATCACCAAAATCGGCAACAGCGCTTTTGAAAATTGTACTAATCTCACCGAGGCTTTCCTCGCCAAGAGCGTTTCCCTCGACATCCCCCAACGGGCTTTCCGTAATTGTAATGCCCTGAAAACCATCACTCTGCCATCTGCCTGCCAATCCATCGGAGAGACCGCTTTTGCCAACTGTTCCGCCCTATCCTCCATCTCTCTCCCCAACTCTGTCACCACTATCGAAGAACAGGCTTTCGCCGGCTGCGCCGCACTCAACGCCGTTTTTCTCTACCCTACTGTCCCTCCCTCCCTCGGTAACGCCGCTTTCGACGGTATACCCCCCGACTGCTTTTTCTCCTGCCCCGGATCCGTTCTCGCCGATTACCAAGCCAAGGTTGAGTGGGCGCCCTATTTCGCAGTATATGGTTTCACCTTCCGGCTCGAATTCCGGCTCGAAGGTGCAGGCATCGTCGTCACCGGACCACGCACCTCTAACATCTACATCCCCGATACTGTCCTTTACAATAGCCGAACTTATCCCGTCATCGCCATTGACCCTCAGGCTTTTTCAGGTGTATCCTCCCTCACCTCCGTCTCCTTACCCGCCACACTCTCAAAAATCGGCAGAGAAGCTTTCGCCGGCTGTACCGCTCTCGCCGCCGTCACCCTGCGTACCGTCACGCCGCCCACGCTCGCCGACAACGTTTTCAACGGTATTCCCACCTACACGCTCTTCTCCTGCCCCGACAACGCCCTCACCGCCTATCAGGCCAACGCCCAATGGAAATCCTTCTTCCCCACCGCCGTCACCTCCCTTACCCCTTTCGCTTTTCGCATCAATGGTAACGCACAGGCCATCGTCACCGGCCCCAACGAACACACCGGCAGCCAACTCGTTATCCCCACCTCTGTCCTTTACCAAGGTCAAAGTTTCCCTATCACTGCCATCGACGACTACGCTTTCGCCAACTACACTGCCCTGACCGTCGTCACTCTCGCCGCCCCCACACCGCCCGCCCTCGGTAACGGCGCTTTCAGCGGCTTGGCTAACACACGCTTCACCACCTCTACCGAGGCCGCACGGCTGCTCTATGCCGCACACCCCGATTGGGCGCCTTTCTTCGCCGAGACCCCTAACGTCACCTACCGCATTGACGGCAACAATAACGCCATTGTCACCGGTCTGCGTTCCCCGCTCACCGCCGACGGCGTCCTCATCATCCCCGATGTCATCTACCACAACCACATCGCTTGTCCCGTCACCGCCATCGACGACAACGCTTTCGCCAACCAAACCACCCTCACCGCCGTCTACCTTCCCGATGCCCTCACCTCCTTTGGTGAAGCAGCTTTCGCCGGATGCGCCTCCCTTGCCTCCCTGCGCCTCCCTGCTGCACTCACCTCCCTGCCGTACCGACTCTTCGCCGGATGTACCTCCCTTGCTTCCATCGTGTTACCCGCCGCACTCACCTCCATCAACGATAAAGCTTTCACCGGCTGTAACGCTCTCGCCTCCGTCACCCTGATGCCTTACACCCCGCCGACTCTTGGCGACGATGTCTTCCCCGCTACGCCGCCTACTACCCGCTTCTCCGCTCCCACTGCCGCCCTCGCCGGATACCGCGCTAACTCTGCATGGGCGCCCTATTTCCCCGTCACAATCCCCTACGACCCAACTGATCCCAATACCCCCACCGAACCGAGCGATCCCACCAATCCCGTTGACCCTACCGATCCTACTGTTCCTACCGACCCTCTCCCCAAAGAATACGACATCCTCTTCCGCCTTGAGGGATCAACTGCCATCGTCACCGGCCCACGCGACCCTCTCGCCACCGACATCACCATCCCCGCTGCCGTCGAAGTTGAAGGCAAAACCTACGCCGTCACCGCTATTGATTACCTTGCTTTCTTCGACTGCCCGCTACGTTCCATTACCCTCCAACCCGCTACGCCTCCCACTATCGCACCCTACGCTTTCACCAATATCCCCACTTCGACGCACTTCAGCGTCGATGCCTCCGCCGGCGCTTCCCTTGTCCGCTATCAAACCCACGCACAATGGCAGCCTTTCTTCCCGCCCGACTATCCTTTCTTCTTCCGTACCTTGGGCACCACCGCTGCGCTTGTCACCGCTCCAAACCCCGCCCATCCGCTTTGGCAATCCTCTGCCATCACCCTCGACATCCCTGAATCCATCTCCGGCAACGGCAACACCTACCGTATCATCGGCATCGATGCCAACGCTTTCGCCAATCAGCCCGCTTTGAAGAGCGTTTCCCTACCTGCCTCCATCGAAGTCATTGCTGCCGGCGCATTCTTCCCCTGCCCCGCTCTCTCCTCCGTCACCCTCCATGCTCCACAACCTCCCGCCCTTGCCATCAAAGCTTTCCCCCTCACCACCCCCATCTATCCGGAAAACCCTGCCTCTCCTATCACTTTCACCCCGATTTTCACCGCCCCTGCCGCCCTTCTCTCCCTCTATCAAGCAAATACCTCATGGAAACCTTACTTCCTCCCCATACTCACCGCAGATCAAGCGGCCCCCCTAACCCCCAACGATCCTAATCCCATTCTTACCGACCCCAACCTCGATCCGGACAACCCCTACCTCATCGACGCCCTCATCCCCGTTACTCCAACTGCCGATAAAACAGAAGGAGGCGAAAGATGCCTGCTCTACAACCTGCAAGGACGCCTCATCTACCATGGCCCCGCTGACGCCATCCCCACCGGACTTCCTGCCGCCACCTACATCCTCCGTACCCCCACTTCCACCCGCAAGATACGCTTCTAAATGATAGATAAGGGGGGGGGCGATGCCCCCCCCCGTCTCAAAACAGATCAATATACTCCCTGAAAGCGTACAGCTTATTGCGAGACTTGCCGGTTACCGGTTTCAGTATGCCCAACCTTTCCAAGTCCGCAATCAGTTTGTAGGACGTGACCTTGGATTTGCCGGTGAGTTGTTCCACTTCGGTGGCGTTGATGATCGGGTTGTCGTACAACCTCTCCACTATCCTGCCGGCATCCATTGACCGCCGCCCCAAAGTAATCAACCGCTTATCAACGTCTTCTTTCAGTTGGCTGATAGCTTTAACTGTATCTACCCCTTTTCCCGCCGTTTCAATAACACCTGTCAGGAAGAACTTTAGCCATTGATTGATATCACCCTGTTCCCTGACAAGCGTCAAGTGTTCGTAGTATCGGTCTCTGTTTCTTTCGAAAAAGTCGGACAGATACAAAGTGGGCTTCCCCAAAAGGCCCTTACTCACCAGATAGAGGGTAATCAACAATCGCCCAACCCTTCCGTTACCGTCCAGAAAAGGATGGATAGTTTCAAATTGATAGTGGATAAGCGCAATTTTCAACAGATCGGGAAGTTGGATATCATCGTCATTGGCGAATTTCTCCAAATCGCTCATCAAGTCACCAATCGCCGTGCAAGGCGGCGGAACGAACTTGGCATCATTGATGGTAGCCCCGCCCAACCAATTCTGACTCAGACGGTATTCACCCGGCGATTTGTGTTCTCCCCGCACGCCCTGCAACAATGTCCTGTGTGTCGATTTGATCAACCGACTCGAAAAGGGTAACTTGTCAAGCAGCCTAACGGCTTCGTTCATTGCTTGAATATAATTCTGCAATTCTTCCCAGTCATCGCGTTTTTCAGAAGAGACATCCTCCTTTTTCATGAATGCCTCCTCCATGTTGGTCTGTGTCCCCTCTATTCGGGAAGACTGGGTTGCCTCCTTGGCAATATGCATGTCAAGATATCGATTGATATTGACTCGATTCGAGTATGTATCCAACATCCCCAACAAGTAGTCCGCCCGACTGAGCAACTTGATGATTTCCATGTCTTCCACTTGCCATTGGCGATATATCTTATTGGGTATAAATGCTTTGTAGTACCCTTGATTGACAAACGTCCCCGCACGAAACTTTTTCATGGCTCTCTATTATCTTCCTTTCTTTCGAGCAGCAAAGTTAAGAAAAGTACCCTTAAACTTAACTACCTATTCTTTCTTAGTTAACTTTCAACCTCGCAAACTTAACTACGAAACCTCTTAGTTAAGTTTCGGCCTCGCAAACTTAACTACGAAACCCCTTAGTTAAGTTTCGGCCTCGTAAACTTAACTATGAAACCCCTTAGTTAAGTTTCAACCCCGCAAACTTAACTATGAAACCCCTTAGTTAAGTTTCGGTCACGCAAACTTAACTATGAAAACCCTTAGTTAAGTTTCGGCCGCCTCCCGCCCCGCGCAGTAAGACACCCGAAGGGTGCAAAGAAGAAAAGACAAAAGCTTGCTTGGTATTGTCGGGAAAGTTGATGAATATTGTGTCCGGTAGCGGAGAGAAAAGAAAAGGAAAAAGGGATAGGACTTTGAGGACGTTTGCCTTATACGGTTGCTTGGGACTGGTGGTGATACTGCTGTTTTGGAGCAGTTTGGCTTATGGCGCAGTTGATATCCCGTTCGGCGACGTGATACGCATCTTACTGGGAAAAGAGGTCGGACGGACAGCGTGGCAGAGTATCGTTTGGCAGTCGCGTCTGCCGCAGACGCTGACGGCGATATTGGCCGGCGCTTCACTCGCAGTGAGCGGCCTGCTGCTGCAAACCCTGTTCCGCAATCCGTTGGCCGGTCCTTCCATATTGGGTATCAGCGATGGAGCGAATCTGGGTGTAGCGTTGGTGACGTTCCTCACAGGAGGGTCCCTGCGGCAGGCGACAGGTTGGGCGGCAGGCGGTTACATAGCCGTAGTGACAGCAGCCTTCGCCGGAGCTGCGCTGGTACTCGGCATCATGATTTACTTCTCCTCCAAAGTACGAAACCACGTGATGTTGCTCATACTTGGTATCATGATGGGCTACCTTGCTTCTTCCCTGATATCCATCCTGAATTACTATGCGGCAGCCGACAAAGTACGCCTCTTCGTGTTGTGGGGAATGGGACATTTTGCGGGCGTATCGTTGGAACAACTGCCGGTATTCGCCTGCCTCACACTGATAGGACTATGCTTTGCCCTCTTGATGATCAAACCCCTGAATGCCCTGTTGCTTGGAGAGGCCTATGCAACAAACTTAGGCGTCCGGATACGGCGTACACGTACGCAAATACTTATCTGTACCGGACTGCTAACGGCCTCCGTCACCGCTTTTTGCGGGCCGGTATCATTCATCGGGCTGGCCGTTCCACACATCGCCCGACTGCTGCTCGGTTCCTCCAACCACAAGATGCTGGTTCCCGTCACTTTGATTGCCGGCGCATGTACGGCATTGGTCTGTAACCTCATGACCGTCATCCCCGGAACAGACCTCATCCTGCCACTCAACGCCGTCACCCCCCTCATTGGCGCTCCCGTAGTTATCTATGTAATAATGCGTACCTTTGCACACGTTAAGACAGACTAATACTGAAATATCACCCATGAACGACGCACATTTAATGAATCGGGCGGCCGATAACATCCGTATCCTCGCCGCCTCCATGGTAGAAAAGGCCAAGTCGGGACATCCGGGAGGAGCTATGGGAGGGGCCGACTTCGTGAATACGCTCTTTGCTGAATATTTGGTCTATGACCCCAAGCATCCCGAATGGGAAGGGCGTGATCGCTTTTTTCTGGATCCGGGACACGAATCGTCAATGCTCTATGCCGTTTTAGCCCTGACCGGTAAGTACACGCCTGAAGAGTTGGCCGCTTTCCGCCAATGGGGCAGCTCCACACCGGGGCATCCGGAACGTGACCTCCGACGAGGTGTCGAAAACACTTCCGGCCCATTGGGACAGGGACATACTTTCGCCGCCGGCGCCGCTATCGCCGCCAAGTTTCTTCGGGCACGTTTCGGCGACCAAATGCAGCAGACCATCTACGCCTACATTTCCGACGGAGGTGTTCAGGAAGAGATATCCCAAGGGACAGGCCGTATTGCCGGCACATTGGGGCTGGACAACTTCGTGATGTTTTACGATGCCAACAACGTACAGCTCTCCACCAAGGTGGAAGAGGTGACTTGTGAAGACGTCGCCATGAAATACCGCTCGTGGGGTTGGTTCGTATTGGACATCGACGGCAACGACGTAACCCAGATACGTAAGGCCTTGGATGCCGCCAAGGCAGAGACGGAACGCCCGACGTTGATCATCGGCCGTACGGTCATGGGCAAAGGGGCACGCACCGCCGATGGCGGCAGCTTTGAAGGTCAGGTATCCACTCACGGACAGCCCTTGTCCGCCGCCGGCGCTTCGTTTGCCGAAACGGTGAAGCATCTGGGTGGAGATCCCGAACAGCCTTTCGTCATTTTCCCCGAAGTAGCGGAGTTGTACGCCCGTCGTGCCAAAGAATTGGAGGGTATCGTCGCCGTCCGCTACGCCGACAAGGCTGCATGGGCGAAGGCCCACCCCAAGCAGGCTACCAAGATGGAAGCATGGTTTGCCGGTGAGGTTCCGGCAGTCGATTGGAAGGCGATCGAACAGAAAGCCCACCAATCTACCCGCACCGCTTCGGCCACCGTCCTCAGCATACTCGCCACACAAGCGGAGAATATGATTTGCGCTTCGGCAGACCTGTCCAACTCCGACAAGACGGACGGCTTCCTCAAAAAAACGCATGCCTTTAAGCGGGGGGATTTTAGCGGCGCATTCCTTCAAGCCGGCGTTTCGGAACTGACGATGTCCTGCCTCTGCCTCGGCATGTGTTTGCACGGAGGTGTGACGGCCGCTTGCGGCACGTTCTTCGTCTTCTCCGACTACATGAAACCGGTAGTCCGCATGGCCGCTCTGATGGAACAGCCGTTGAAGTTCATCTGGTCGCACGACGCTTTCCGCGTAGGCGAAGACGGCCCCACACACGAGCCGGTAGAGCAGGAAGCGCAGATACGCTTGATGGAGAAGTTAAAGAACCACAAGGGACACAATTCCATGTTAGTGTTGCGCCCCGCCGATGTCACCGAGACCACCGTGGCATGGAAGATGGCGATAGAAAACACCGCTACGCCTACGGCGCTCATCCTCTCGCGGCAGAACATCACCGACTTGCCCGCCCGCACCAACCGTTACGAAGAGGCGTTACAAGCTTCTCGCGGCGCTTACATCGTTTGCGAAGACGAACGTCCCGACGTCGTCCTGATTGCTTCCGGATCGGAAGTGTCTACCTTAATAGAGGGCGCCGGTCTGCTCCGCAACGACGGTATTCGGGTACGCATCGTATCCGTCCCTTCCGAGGGATTATTCCGCAGCCAGCCGGCGGCCTATCAGGAATCCGTCATTCCCGCCGACAGCAAAGTCTTCGGCCTCACTGCCGGCCTTCCCGTGACCCTCGAAGGGTTGGTCGGGAAAGAAGGGAAAGTCTGGGGCTTGGAATCCTTCGGTTTCTCCGCTCCCTACAAAGTATTGGACGAGAAATTGGGGTTCACCGCCCAAAACGTTTACCGACAGGTAAAGCTGCTGCTCCAACGGTAGCTTTCCGCAACAAGCGATGACGGACGACGCCCTGAGGACGTTAATTGCCGTGATGCCCGAAAGGCCGGGTTGTTACGAGTATTTCGACGCAGAGGGGAACATCATTTATGTCGGGAAGGCCAAGAACCTCAAAAGGCGGGTGTCTTCCTACTTCAGCAAGGAGCACGACAGCAACCGGACACGTCTCCTCGTTCGGCAAATCAGGGACATCAAATACATTGTCGTAGACACCGAAGGTGATGCCCTGCTGTTGGAAAACAGCCTCATCAAGCAACATCAGCCCCGTTACAACGTACTGCTCAAAGATGACAAGACCTATCCGAGTATAGTCATCAAGAACGAGCCGTTCCCTCGCGTGATGTGTACCCGTTTGCTCGTTCGGGACGGTTCGCAGTATTACGGCCCCTACCCTTCCGCTCATTCGGCGAAGCTGATCTTGCAGATGTTGCAGGAGATCTACCCTCTGCGTAGCTGCAAGTATCCGTTGACGGCAGAAAATATCCATGCGAAACGGTACAAGGTATGCCTGCAATACCACATCAAACGCTGCAAAGGCTGCTGCGAAGGTCGGCAGTCGGCAGAGGAGTATATGCAGAACGTCAATGAGGTGAGAGATATCCTCAAGGGGAACATCTCCCGCCTCTGCCGTCAACTGTACGACCAGATGCAGCAACTGGCTGAGGAATGGCGGTTCGAGGAGGCGCAGGCCGTAAAGACGCGTTACGCCGTAATAGAGAATTACCGTGCGAAATCGGCCGTCGTCCCTCCCAGCCTGAACAACGTGGACGTCTTCTCCATTGCGGATGACGACCGTTCCGTGCACATCAACTACCTGCACATCGGCGACGGCGCCGTCGTCCAGGCCTACACCTTCGAGTACCGTAAACGGTTGGATGAACCGCTCTCCGAGTTGTTGGCATTGGGTATCGTCGAGATGCGCAGTCGTTTCCGGAGTACGGCGCATGAGGTGATTGTCCCCTTTCTGCCGGATACGGAGCTGCCGGGCGTTACCTTCCTCGTCCCTCAGCGGGGCGACAGGAAGAAGTTGTTGAACCTCTCGGAGATGAACGTGCGGCAACATAAAGCGCAACGTCTGTTGCAAGCCGAAAAGATGAACCCCGAACAACGGCAGACACGTCTCCTCAGAGAGATTCAGGACGCTTTACAGCTAAGCAAGCTGCCGGCACGCATCGAGTGTTTCGACAACTCGAACATACAGGGCAGCGATCCTGTCGCCGCCTGCGTGGTCTTCCTCATGGGCAAGCCGGCCAAGCAGGCGTATCGCAAGTACACCATCCGGACTGTCGAGGGGCCGGACGACTATGCCTCCATGCGCGAAGTGGTTTTTCGCCGATACAGTCGCGCCATCGCCGAATCGTCGCCTTTACCCGATCTGATTATCACCGATGGAGGTAAGGGACAGATGGAGGTAGTCCGCAACGTCATCCGCGACGAGCTGCACCTCGACATCCCCATCGCCGGCCTGTCCAAAGACAGGAGGCATCACACTTCCGACTTTCTCTTCGGCGACCCGCCCGAGAGCATCGGCATTTCCCGAAAAAGCCCGCTTTTTCTCTTGTTGGAGCGTATGCAGGACGAAGTGCATCGTTTTGCCATCGCTTTCCACCGCGACAAACGCAGCAAACGACAACTCGCCTCCGAGCTGGACGGACTGAAAGGCATCGGGGAAAAGACGAAAACCTTACTTTTACAGCGTTACAAGAGTGTGAAACGTATTCGGGCGGCAGGTTTTGCCGAGTTGAAAGCCCTCGTCGGAGAGGCTAAGGCAAAAATCCTCCTCGAAAAAGACAGTTAGGCGAGATGCGGGTAGTGGTTCAACGTGTGCGGCAGGCTTCCGTGAGTGTCGCCGGAGCGGTGGTGTCGGAGATCGGGCAGGGGCTGCTCGTGCTCGTCGGCGTGGAAGTGACGGATACGGAAGCAGATATCGCATGGTTGGCAAAGAAAATCTGCGGCCTGCGGATATTCAGCGATGAGGCAGGACTGATGAACCGTTCGCTGGCAGACATCGGCGGCAGCGTGTTATTGGTAAGCCAGTTTACCCTGTTTGCCGCCGTGAAGAAAGGTAACCGGCCATCGTTCCTGCGCGCCGCCGCTCCCGAGAAAGCCCAAGGGTTGTACGAGGCGCTGCGGGAGGCCATCCGTCAGGAGAGTGGCAGGGAGGTCGGCGCCGGCATCTTCGGCGCCGACATGCAAGTCGCTCTGCTCAACGACGGGCCTGTGACCATACTCATCGACACGCAAAACAGGGAATAAATGGGGTACTTCAACTATAGCCGTCGGGAAGCGTCGGAGGTTCGCGTGGGGGAGGTAGGAATAGGAGGCGGCAGTGCCGTCCGCATACAGTCCATGGCCAACGTATCGACTATGGAGACGGCTGCAGCCGTCGCACAGGCCGGCCGCATGATAGAGGCAGGCGCCGAGTTGATACGCTTCGCCGTGCGGAACGAAGGGGAAGCCCGTAACCTCGGCGTCATCCGGCAACGGCTACGCGAAGCGGGATACGGCGCGCCGCTCGTGGCCGATGTCCATTTCAACCCCGCCATCGCCGAGGTCGCCGCCACGCAAGTGGAAAAAGTACGCATCAACCCCGGCAACTACGCCCGCAGCGAGGAGGAACAGCGTCGCCGCATGATGACGCTGATCGGCCTCTGCCGACAGAACGGCACAGCCCTTCGTATCGGAGTCAATCACGGTTCCCTCTCGGCGCGTATCATGGACACTTACGGCGATACTCCCGAAGGGATGGCGGCATCCTGCATGGAGTTCCTGCATATCTGTCGGGAAGCGGATTTCGGCGACGTCGTGGTATCCGTCAAGGCATCCAATACCGTTGTGATGGTGCAGACCGTCCGTCTGCTCGTCCGGACGATGGAGGCGGAGGGGATGGCCTTCCCGCTGCATCTGGGCGTAACGGAGGCGGGCGACGGCGAGGACGGACGTATCAAGAGCGCTGTCGGTATCGGCGCTCTGCTCTCCGACGGTATCGGCGACACCATACGCATCTCCCTGAGCGAAAGTCCCGAAGCGGAAATCCCCGTAGCCCGCAAACTCTTGGAGCATATCCGTCGGCGGGAAGGCCACGCCGCCATACATGCCCCGCTTGCGGAGGGCTACGACCCTGTTCGCCCCCTGCGGCGCATCAGCCGTTGCGTTGGCGACATCGGAGGTGGCCGCCCTCCCGTCGTCCTGCCCGCCGACAGCAACCCCTACCCTTCAGACATCCGGTTCGTTCCCCTCACCTTGTCGGATCTGACGGACGAACGCATCCAAGCCCTCACCGACGATTTGCGTGCCGTAGCCGTTCTGGGCAGCCATCACATCAATCCCGTCGGCGAGTTACGCGCCGCCATGCACCGACTGCTGGACGCTCACTGTCCCGTACCCGTCCTCTTCCGGCTCGACTACGACGCACCTGACGGCGAAGCTTTCCTCATCCAAGCCGCCGCCGACCTCGGTACGCTGTTCCTCGACGGTTTCGGGGACGGCATAGTGGCTCCCCGCAACCGTTGCGCCGTCGCCGCCGGAGGTCCTTCTCCTGAAGACATCGCCTACGGTATCCTGCAAGCCGTCCGTCTGCGTATCAGCAAGACGGAGTACATTGCCTGTCCGAGCTGCGGCCGTACCCTCTTCGACCTCCCCGGCACGCTGGCCGAAGTCCGTCGGGCGACTTCCCATCTGAAAGGCCTGAAGATAGCCGTCATGGGTTGCGTCGTCAACGGTCCCGGCGAGATGGGCGATGCCGACTACGGATATGTCGGCGCCGCACCCCACCGAGTGAACCTCTACAAGGGCAAACGTTGCGTCCTCCGCAACATCCCCGAAGCAGACGCCGCCACCCGCCTCCTTTCCCTCATCCGTGAAGACCGCCCGACGGGAGACTGACAGTTGATCCACCCGACGGAGGAACCTCCCTGTTCGCAAGCTTAATACGCTTCACCTTTCTGTACCGTTGGCTCGACTCCCCGAAGGTCACCTTTACATATTCCTTCACCGCCTGCGCCCGCTCCGTCAGCCCTGCTGCCCCGTAGAGCATTTCGTCCCGACGCCGACGAGCCTCCAACAGCGGAGGCTCGAGCGCCGACACATGCTCATTGAGCGCCGACAGCACCTTCGAGAACACCTTCAACTTCGACGGTGAGAGGTCACTCTCCGCAGGATTGTAGTACGGCTGAGCCTCCACCAGTTCTATCAGACGATTGAAACGCTCAGTCTGCTCCCCGTAGCTCAACTGACAGGCCATCGCCCCACGGTACCCTTTGGGACGGAACGCCTGCAGTTCCCGCACCACCTCCCTGATTTGACTCTGCGTCGGAGGATTGATATCGCACACCCCCGCTATCGAGCCTACACGTTTGGCACGCAACGGAAGATCCGCGAACGCCTCCTTACGGGAGAGTACCGCCGAGAGGTAGTCCGGCAGCAGACTGTTCGCCGACTCTATGCGCCGCCGCGCCGACTCCAGCAGTTTCAACAGTTCAGGGACCGTCAGACACTCCTCCTTCGGAGCATAGCGCACCCCGAAAGAAGCCACCACCTCTATTAGATGTTGGAAATGCGCCACGCACGTATTTATGCCCGATTCTTTCACCTATATCATATCTTTCTCCCATCACCTCCGAAGCCGAGACTTGACACCTTCCGACTCCACCCCCACCCTTACACCTTTTTGATAAAAAAAAGCCGGATACCGACCCACTGTCGATATCCGGCTTTCACCTTCCTGATTAGAGTTTGATTTTCTTCGCCCCATCCGGTGTCACCAGGATGTATATCCCCGACGACACACCCAAGACGTTGCGCAGCCCTGACGATGCCGCCTGCACGTTCACCACCTTGCGAACCAGCAATTCGCCACGCAGGTTGTAGAGCGACGCAGCCACCTCAGCGGCCGACACCGGAGCAACTATACCGTCCGGCACCTCCACAACCAGCGGATAGAGGTCCAGCGGAGAAGTCACCGGCGTAGAGAAGTCGAAGATTTCCTCTTCGTCCTCGCCCGTATACCACACCACCATGTAACCCTCTTCGCATTCCGGCGACGGGATGACATTCTCCGGAATCACACTGTCTTCCGCCACTGCCACCTGAGCCGTCGTATAATCAAGGTACCCCACCTCTTCGTGGAACGTCACCCGGATACCTTTCACCCAGACAGGATACAGATCCAGATCCGAAGTCACAGGCGTAGAGAAGTCGAAGATATTCGTCGTATCCTCGCCCGTATACCAGAACAGCGTATAGCCCGCATATTCGATCACCGGGATACGCACCGTCGGGATACGTTCACCTTCGATGAACACCATCTGAGTCACCGGCAAGCCCTCCGGACGGAACGCCACCACATAACTCAGCGGACCCGGCGCCGGAGCGCCGAAGTACGGCTGCCATGCTTCCACTGCCTGATAGGCCGCACTGTCCACACTCCAGAACGTACACGTCGTGGTATCCACGCTGAAAGCATCCACGCCCAACGACGGCGGCGTGTCCGACAGCAGATCCACCGACACCAGATTCACCGCCCCCTTGAACGCCTCATCGCCTATACTCAGCAGACCCGAAGGAAGCGACACCGACAGCAGATCTTCCGCATCCTTGAACGCTCCTTCGCCGATAGACGTAATCGTACGCACCTCGCCCTCGTAGACCACCTCTTCGGGGACTACCACATATTCCTTATCACGCGCCACCGCTGATACGCTGAATCCCTTCACCGTACCCGTCAGGTCGCCCGCTTCCGACTCCGTGAATGTAATCTCGAACGGATAGTATTCAGGCGTCGGTTCGGGAACAGGCGCCGGCGCCGGCGCTCCGAAGTACGGCTGCCATGCCTCTACTGCCTGATAGGCCGCACTGTCTTCCGTCCAGAAGTTACACGTCGTAGTATCCACGCTGAAGGCGCGCAAGCCCAACGACGGCGGCGTCGACGGCAGCAGCAGGACGTCCGTCAGATTTACCGCCCCGTTGAACGCTTCCACGCCGATGCTCTTCAGATAGGCAGGCAGGCTCACCTCAAGCAACGCTTTGACATTCTTGAACGCCCTGTCGCCGACGGCCGTGATTTTGTATACCTTCCCTTCGTAGACCACCTCATTGGGGATGGCGAGATATTTCTTGTCCTTCGACGAGGCAGATGCGCTGAACCCCGTCACCGTTCCCGTCAGACTGCTTGTCGAGAAGGATATCGCCAACGGGTCGTAAGACGGATTACCGAAGTACGGCCACCAGTCGGACGCCTTGTACGCCGCAAGGACTTGTTCCCCTTCGGGGATGACAGGCTGAGTCAGCGCCGTACCCGTAAAGGCCGCTGCGCCCAGCGACGGAGGAGTCGTCGACAGCAGAGTGACGCTCTTCAGTTTCGTGTCCTCCGCAAAAGCTCCCACACCGATGCTCTTGATGCTTGCCGGGAACTTCACCGCCGTCAGCGTAGCGATCTCTGCGAAAGCCCCCACGCCGATGCTCTTGAAGACGCTTGTGCTTAGGCTGGCCGGCTTCGTCGCCGCCTCGATATCCACCTTAGTCAGCAAGGTGCCGGCGAAAGCGCTGTCGCCGATGCTCACCAGCGACGAGGCGCCGCCGAACGGCAGAACCGACAGCTTCGTCCCCTTGAAAGCCCCCGCACCGATGCTCGTCAGCTTTGTGGTCTTGCCGAGCGTCACCGCTGTCAGCTCGGCGTCGCCTTTGAAAGCGTCCGCCCCGATACTCACGAGGTTTTTGGCCTCACCATCGTCCACCGTCACCGTTTTCAGCTTGCCGTTCCCTGCGAAAGCCCCGATGCCGATGCTTTCAAGGCTTGCCGGAAACGACACCGTTTGCAGCGCGCTGATGCCTGCGAAAGCCCCGGCGCCGATGCTCTTGAGGCTTACGGTGCCCGCCTTCGCCTCTATAAGCTCCACCTTACTCAGCTTGGTGCCGACGAAGGCGCTGTCGCCGATGCTCGTCAGCGACGAGGCGCCACCGAACGGCAGAGCCGACAGCTTCGTCCCCTTGAAAGCCCCCGCACCGATACTCGTCAGCTTTGTGGCCTTGCTGAGCGTCACTTTTGTCAGCTCGGAGCAACCTGCAAAAGC
The DNA here is from genome assembly GCA_031284275.1 of Tannerellaceae bacterium. The sequence continues at coordinate 25,886 of JAITAD010000071.1, read as the reverse complement.
CCCTACACCGATGCTCGTCAGTTTTGTGGCATTGCCGAGTTTCACTGTTGTCAGCCCGGCTCCTTTGAAAGCGTCCGCCCCGATGGTCTCGAGGTATTTGGCATCACATTCGACCGTACCGCTGCCGCTACCGCTACCGCTCCATTTGAGGAACTTCACTTCGGTCAGCAGCGCAGCGTCTGCGAAAGCCCCCTCGCCGATGCTCTCGAGGCTTTCGGGGAGATACACCTGCTCCAGTTTTGCACTGCCTGCGAAAGCGCCGACGCCGATGCTCTTGAGATTGCCGAACCATGCGAGATCCGCCTTCTTCAGTTCGGTGACGCCCGCTACAGCCGAGTCCCCGATGCTCTCAAGCTGCGAGTTCGTACTTGGGCCGGAGGAGTAGTCGGTAAACGTCACCACCAAGCTGCCCATCTTAGTGCCCTTGAAAGCCCTCGCTCCGATGCTCTTGAGGTTGTCGGCGCAGTATATCTCCACTGTATTCAGAGCGGTGCAGCCATTGAAAGCGTCAGCCCCGACAGTCTTGAGTGCTACGGCGGTGGTAGTGGAGGTTTGGCCGATCTCCGCTGTTGTCAGCCCGACGCACCCTGCGAAAGCCCCCTCGCCGATGCTCACGAGACTTACGGGAAGCTTCACCGCGGTCACCTTCTTGCTGCCTGCGAAAGCGCCGATACCGATGGTCTTGAGCGACGTGAAAGCCGAGAAATCCGCCTTCGGCTCTCCGGTGACGCCTGCGAAAGCCGAGTCGCCGATGCTCTCGAGCGACGGGGTAGTGCTGAACGTTATCTCCCCTTTACCCATCTTCGTCCCTTGGAAAGCCCCCGCCCCGATACTCTTGAGGTTGTCGACACTGGTGAGCGTCACCGTTTCCAAGGCGACGCACCCCTTGAAAGCGTCATCTCCGATGCTCGCAAGGTTTCTTGCCTTGTTGATATTCACAGTTGTCAGCCCTGTGCAACCTGCAAAAGCCCCCGCTCCGATAGTCGTGAGTGCGGCGGTGTTACTGCTGCTGCCAAGCGACAGTGCTGTCAGCCCTGTACAGCCTGCAAAAGCCTTTGCTCCGATAGCCTTGAGCGCGACGGCATTGTTGCTGTTGCCGCTGTACGTCACTGCTTCCAGCTTGACGCACCCCTTGAAAGCCTCCGTCCCGATGTTCTCAAGGCTTGTGAAGGTTGTGCCAAACACCAGCTCCGTCAGCCCACTGCCTGCAAAAGCCCCGACCCCAATGGACTTGAGCGCCGTGGCTTTGTTGCCAAACGTCGCTTTCTTCAGGTTCGGACAGCCTTCAAAAGCTCCCGCACCGATGCTGTCAAGATTTGCGCCAAACGTCACCGACGTCAGCCCGCTGTACCCTGCAAAAGCCCCCACCCCGATGCCGGTGACCTTGACGTTGGTGTAATCCGGGATGGTGCCACCGATGGTGATACTCTCCGACACCTTGTCGGCCTTATAGCCGACAACGGTAGCGACCAGATTGTTCCCCGCCTGGCCGATGAGGTACTTCAGCCCGTCGCCCCCCACTATGGTGCTCCCCGCCTCAAGGGAAGGGGTTTCCCCCTCCGCCTGCGCCCCCGTCGGGCACAGCCAGAAGAAGGAAAGAAAGAGAGAAAGAAATAAATACGTTTTTGTTCTCATTGTAATTACTTGATTGATTAGTACCGATTACTTGATTGATTAGCATTAGTTACTCGCTTGATGGGTGTTTGCCACCCGCTTGTCTGGCCTTTTCCACCCGCTCGATTACTTGACCTTTGCCTCTCGAAAGCTTGGCCTTCGTTAGTCGATTGACGGGTGTTCGTTGCCCGATTGATTGGGTTTAGTATGCTAAACCCCCTCAAAACGAACGTTTCGAGGCTTCTCATCCTGTGTCCATCCATAGGCCTTCCTTTTTAGGGTTGATACTCTTGCGTCGATACTTTTCCATGGGCATTCACTTTTAAGTTTATATATGTTTCCACTGTCTTCCATCGTTCTTCTCTCCCCCTCTGCCTTTCATCGTCCTCCCCCTTCTTTTCATCGTTCCCCCCTCTTTATCATGCTTTTACCCTTGCGGGCGTGACCGTAGTTCCAAGGGAACTGTGGTGAAGCGTGTGGGAAAGGCTGTAAACAAAGGGGGAGGAGGGATATCCGCTCGCGAAAAATCACTGCCTGATATGTGGAAAACCTCGAAAAATCCCATACTTTTGCACTCGCTGACAGAACATAGAGGCAATCACCACAGTTCCCTTGGTACTACGGTAGTCGGGGCGTTGCGTCGGGACGCTGAGATGGAGGCGTGGAGAGGCGAGGGGAGGATGAAGCGTTCCTCGCGGGTGAGAGCGAGTAATGAGTCTTCCACTACTTGTTTTTGCATCAAAAGGATATACCTTTGCCCCGTAATCCATACATCGCATATACCGAACATCCGTAATGAACCCCCTCACCCCCGAACAGCGTTTTCTTAAGGAGCAACGCTTCCTTAAAAACCTCTCCGCCGTCTTCACTGACACACTCAAGTACGCCATCACCATCGGCATCATATACCCCACCATACACCTTGATTTCAACCTCACCCGAACCCTCGTCGCCGCCGCCGTTATCGCCTCACTATTATTGGCCATACTCATCTTGAACCACTTTATAGATTAAGTCATGATACAGGAATATTACCTCAGCATCTTTATCCTCTTCTTCATCTTCGCCACCACCATCGGCGCCGTTATCTACGACCGCATCGTCCGGAAGCGTTATTACCGATGGCTCGAAGAACAGAACCGCACCCCCTCCACACAATAACCCCTCTTTTTCCCTTTCCCTTTCCATTTTCTCTCTTCTCTTTTTTCTCTTCCCACTTCCTTCCCCTCCCCTTCCCCGCTTCCCACCACCCCCCTCCCTCCACTCCCCCACATGAAGAGCATGACGGAATCCTTCTGCGAATGCAAGTAATTGAAGCATGTAGCGTTTTATCCATACCGCCGGCAAGTATGTACACTGCGACATGGACGGGTGAAAAGGAACTGTTCGTTACTTTTGCGAGCGTATGGGAAAGGGGAAAAAGATATGGGGGATATGTACGGCAGCGCTATGGGCGGTGTCGGCAGGGGCGATGTCGGAGGCGGGACGTGTACGGGTGTCGGGCTATGTGCGGGACGGCGAAGGGTATGCCCTCGAACTGGTGGCGGTGACGGCGAAGGGCAGCGGATTCAACGGCACGGTAACGGACGGCAGAGGATACTATGCCCTTGAAGTGCCGCGTGGAGATTCGGTACGTCTGACCTTTTCGTGCCTCGGCTACGGCAAGGTAGAGCGTCTCATCGGCGAGCTGCACGACGACATGCGCCTGAACGTCCGGATGAGCTTCGTCTCCTTCTCCCCCGGCGAGGTGACGGTGACGGCCTCCCACCGTCAGCTTTCCACCATGGAGCGTCTGGATGCGGGCAAGGCGCGTTTCCTGCCCGATCCGGCGGGGGGAGGCATAGAGGGTCTGGTGGCGACCTTCGCCGGAGTATCGTCGGGAAACGAGCTAAGCTCGCAGTACTCGGTGCGCGGCGGCAGCTTCGACGAGAACATGGTCTACGTCAACGGCGTGGAAGTCTTCCGTCCGCTGCTGATCCGTTCCGGACAGCAGGAAGGGCTGACGTTCATCAACCCGGACATGACGGAGTCGGTACGCTTTGCGGCAGGAGGATTCGAGGCGCGTTACGGCGACCGGATGAGTTCGGTACTCGACATCACCTACAAGCGTCCCGGTGCTACCGAAGGAAGCGTCAGCGGAGGGTTGATGGGAGGCAGCGCCTACGTCGGCAGCGGCGGCAAGAGATGGACTCAGGTGACGGGCGTGCGCTACAAGACGGCGCGCTCGCTGCTCTCGACGATGGATACGGAAGCGGAATATGACCCCGCCTTTCTGGACGCCCAGACCTACGTGACCTGCCGACCGTCGGAAAAATGGGAGCTTGGCGCTCAGGGCTACCTTTCCCGCAACGTCTACCGTTTCCGCCCCCTGAGCCGCGAGACCTCCTTCGGGACGGCGGACGACCCGCAGAACTTCTTCGTCTATTTCGGCGGTCAGGAAAATGACCGGTTCGAGACGCTCTCGGGCGCCCTGTCGGCGAAACTCCACGCCTCGGAACGAACGGAGTTGTCGCTTCAGGTCTCGGCTTTCCGTACGCAGGAAGAGGAAAACTACGATATCCTGAGCGAATACTGGATAGGGAAGCACGGTACGGTGAATCCGAACAAAGAATCGCTAACGGCGGCACGCACGGTGGGCGGCTTTCTGGAACATGCGCGCAACAAGCTTCAAGCTACGGCGCTGACCGTCGGACACAGCGGCTCGGTACGGCTGCGCGGCAACACGATACAATGGGGCGCATCGGTACAGAGCGAAACGATACGCGACCGCATCAACGAATGGGAACGTCGCGACTCATCGGGCTACTCCATCCCCCGAACGGGGGAGACGGTGAACGTCTTTTCCTCGCTGTATGCAGAGAGCCGTATGTCGAGCCTCCGCATGAGCGGTTATGCGCAGGACGTGCTGAAGTTCCGCAGCCCTCAGGGCTTGTTTACGCTTATCGGCGGCATACGGGGGAGCTATTGGGACTACACGGAGGAGTTTATCTTCAGCCCGCGCGCTTCGGCAGCCTTCATCCCCAACTTCGACCAGGATATCACCCTGCGGTTGAGCGGCGGCGTCTATTACCAGTCTCCGTTTTACAAGGAGTTGCGCCGGACGGCGCCGGACGCCGAGGGCAACGAGACGGTGAGTCTCAACGCCGAGCTGCGTTCTCAACGGTCACTGCAAATCATTGCGGGAGGCGATTACGCCTTCAAGGTAGGCGGACGCAATTTCAAGCTGACGGTGGAAGCTTACTACAAGCATCTGTCAGACCTGATCCCTTACACGGTAGACAACGTAAAGATACGTTACTACGGAGAGAACTGCGCCACCGGGCGTGCCTGCGGGTTGGATACGAAGCTGTTCGGGGAGTTCGTGCCGGGTGTGGATTCGTGGCTGAGCTTCTCGCTGATGGACGGCCGGCAGCGGATAGGGGGCAGGAAGGATTGGCTTCCGTTGCCGAACAGTCAGGGATACAACATCTCGCTGTATTTCCATGACTATTTTCCACGATACGAACGGCTGAGCGTAACCCTGAAAGGTGTCCTTTCGGGCGGCTTGCCGGTAACGGTGCCCCACAGCGGATACGAGGAGGGCTATTTTCGGTTACCGCCTTACCGACGGGTAGACCTCGGCTTCTCCTATCGGCTGTCCGGTTCGGGAGAAGGCCTCGACCGGACAGCCCTGTGGGGGTTGCGTAATGTATGGCTGTCGTTGGACGTGTTCAATCTCTTGGATATTAACAATACGAACTCCTACTACTGGCTGACGGACATCTACGGACAACAGTCCGCCGTGCCGAACTATCTGACGGGGCGGCAGCTCAACGTGCGGGTGATGGTGGACTTTTGAAACAAAAGCGAAGCTGTGGAAAAACGGAGCGGAGAAAAGGGGGTCGTGTTTATCGGGGCGGGGAATCTGGCGACATGTCTGTCGGCGTCGATGCAGGAGGCGGGGTTCGACATAATTCAGGTATACAGCCGAACGGCAACATCGGCCTCGTCATTGGGCTGTCGATTGGGCTGCGAATGGACGGACAGACTTGAGGCAGTACGTGACGACGGAGATCTGTATGTCTTTGCGGTGCGTGACGATGCGCTGCCGGAGGTCATCGGGGGGATGCGCCCTAACGGAGGGACGTGGATACATACATCGGGGTGTATGCCGATGGAAGTATTTGCGGGAGCGACAGAGCAATACGGCGTGATTTATCCGCTACAGACGTTCAGCAAAGGGCGGACGATCTCTTTCGCATCGATACCGTTATTTATCGAGGGGTGTTCGGAAGCGACGTCGGCGGCGTTGCGAGCGGTGGCAGAGCGGTTGTCGTCGGAAGTACACGACCTGTCGTCGGCGCAACGTCGGCGACTGCATCCGGCGGCCGTCTTCGCATGCAATTTCACGAACCGGATGTATGCCGTCGCCTTTCGACTACTTGAAGAGCAGGGGCTGGACGGCCGCCTGTTGCTGCCGCTCATAGACGAGACGGCGGCCAAGGTTCATGCGTTGCATCCGACAGCGGCTCAGACGGGTCCGATGGTACGGGGAGACGTCAAGGTAATGGAGGACCATCTGTCCATGTTGGCAGACGAGACTGTGAGGGAGATATACAAGGCGGTAAGCGGTATGAGATGACCATTTCACATAAAAAGCGGAGATGAGGGGTATTCACATATCCCCCATCTCCTAGTATATGAAAATAGTAACTCTGCAAAGATAACCGATACGGCGAAATCAGAGGTATGGGAAACAGGGGAAGATGAGGGGAGGAGTGAATGACAGCTACCCAATGTACTTTACTTCGGGGTGGAGGGTGACGCCGAAACGGGCGTAGACTTCACGGGCGACGTGGGCGGCGAGTCGGGCGATGTCCTGTCCGGAGGCCTTACCGTGATTGACGAGGACAAGGGCTTGTCGCTCGCTCACGCCGGCGTCTCCCTGCCGGAAGCCTTTGAGTCCGCATCGTTCGATGAGCCATCCGGCAGATATCTTGCAAGCAGGAGAGGATAGAGAAGAGGGAGTAGAGGGGAGGGAGTAGAGGGGGATGTCGGGGAAACGGGCTTGAAGGGCGGCGCCGGCTTCGGCGGAGACGATGGGGTTCATGAAGAAACTGCCAGCGTTACCCAAACGGTCGGGGTCGGGGAGTTTGTCACGGCGGAGTCGTATCACAGCGTCACGTACCTGCATGGGAGCAGGGTTGGCGGGCAGCCCGTCGGCGAGGTGTCCGTAGTCTGTCCGACAGGGACGGGGAGTACGTGCGAAACGGAAAATGACGCGTGTGATGATGAAAGGGGATGCTTCTTCCTTGAAACGACTGTAGCGGTAGGCGTACCCGCAGTCGGCCACGGGGAAGAGGTGCATACGGCGGGTGTGCCTGTCGACGGCCTCTACGGCGTATATCATGTCCTTGACCTCTGCGCCGTAAGCGCCGATGTTCTGCACAGCGGCGGCGCCGACTTCACCGGGGATGAGGGAGAGGTTTTCGGGGCTTCCCCATCCGCGTTCGAGAGCGAAAGCGACGACGTCGTCCCACAGCTCTCCGGCGCCTGTACGGAGGAGGATATCATCGCCTGCGCCGTCGATATCCATTCCCTTGATAGCAGAATGGAGGATGATGCCCGAATAGTCTCCGAGAAAAAGGAGGTTACTGCCTCTGCCGATGTGCAGAGAAGTGGAGGCGTTGAAATATTCATCGACGAGGAGTCGTTCCAACTCCGCCTCAGAGTCATACTCAACGAAGTATCGCGCCGCTACGTCGAAGCGAAAAGTGTTGTACCGCAGCAGGGAGCAGTTTTCCCGTATCGTCATAAGCCGTTCAAAATAAGCCGTTCAACGGATGACCATGATTTTGGCCACGACGCTTTGCACCGCTTCGGCCGTAGCGGAAAAGACGAGATAGACGCCGGTGGAGAGGGGTTCTCCCGTAGGGCGTCTGGCATTCCAGAAAAATTGCCCGCCGACGGACTTGCCTTCGGCGAGTGGATGTCCGTTGAGATCAGTGATACGGACGTATGAGTCCCGAATGAGTCCCGAAACGGTGACAAGGCCTTCAAATCCGGGACGTACGGGGTTGGGGAAAACCGTTACTTGGGAATAGTCGGGTCTTCCCGAAGTGACGCCGCTGAGGTAGGAGACGATACCTTTGTCGGTGCCGATGAAGACTTCGCCCGTAGTAGGATGGATGGCGATGCTCTGTATAAGGTTGGAGGGAAGAGGCGAGTTGGCGGTGGTGAAATGTTCGACGGTTTCCTGCCCGTCTTCCGAAACGACTATCAGCCCTGAGCTTTGCGTACCGAGCCACTTGCGATTGCCTCCGTCCACAGCAATCGCCCATACAGCCTCTCCGTCGAGAAAATAGGCGCCGGCGCCGTCAGCGTCCGTTCGGACGATGCGGTTGGCGTACATCCGTGAGGGGTCGGTGACGGCATAGGCAGGGTTGGGGCAGATGAGCGGTCCGAGAGTGGTACCGATCCAAACGTGTCCATTGAGGTCTTCGGCCATACAATAATAGGAAGTGGGGGAGATGAGAACCTGCCCTTCGGCGGTAGGTGCAGAACGAAATGAGGCGAAGAAGTTGGCCACGTCGTCAGAGGTGTCGTCGAGCGTAGCGCCTTCGTCGACGACGAGGATCCCGACACCTGTCCCTTTCGGGATATTGACCCACTTGTGATTGTTTCGGGTGATAAGTATCTTGTCCATGACGACGCGTGAAGGCATACCGGTACCTTTGTAATCAAGGGCGATCCATGTACCGTCGGGTTTTCGAACTTTGAGGGCGTGGAGGTCGCCGTCGCTGTTGGTGACCCAGAGATTGGCGTCACGGTCGAAAGCGAGTCCGTCGGTGCGGACGTATCGTCCGGCATAGGGGTCGGAGGCGGGGACGAAGGATTGGATGAGGGAATTGTCGTCGTAGTACCGTTGGACAAAGCTGTCGTCCCGAAACTCGAAGAGACCTTCGCCGGCGGTGGCGACAAAGAAATGGTCATCGTCGAGCGGATCGACGGCAACGGCGACGGCTTCAGAAAAAGGGTGTCCTGCTTGTGTGGCGATGGCTTGCTCATCGAAATTGTACCACTCGCGTCCGTCGTAAGCCATGAGCGTGGCGGCGCGGCGCGTGGAGATGTCATGAAAGACTCCGGCGCCGTCGCCGGTGACGAAGAGCCTGTCTTTGTGGAAGGTGAGAAAGGCGGCATGGTCGCGCTTGGGGCCATTGACGGTAAGTCCGGAGAGGACGGGTTCATGACCGCCATCGTCGTCGGATGGTCGCAAAGCTTTAAGGCCTTCCTTGCCGGCGGCTATCCAATAGACGTCACCGGTGCGTGTAGCAACGTCGAAAGCTTCGTTGACAAGGATCTGCTTCCAATTGTCTATAGCGAAGAAGACTATCATATCGCCCCAACGGCGGACGATGAGCTTATCCCCCTTGCAAAAGATATCCAGGACGTAATCGAAAGAAGACTTCCATTGTCCGTCGGCATTGTGCCAAAGGACACCGTCGTCTTTGAGGGCGACAAGCGTCTTCCCCCACCCGAAGAGCTTGCGAACGGTCCCTCCGATCGGGACGGGGAAATCTGTCCAGTTGGCTTTGTCGAGGAGATTGTCGGCTGTCCGTCCACTGTAAACACCCTCTTCGGTGACGGCGATGAGTTCGTCACCGCACAGGAAGACCGACCGGGTGACACCAATTTGGTAAGTGCCGGTGATTTCTCTCTTGGTGAGATTTATGACCATGATGCCGAAGTTGGCCGCCAGAAAGGCGTAGTCGCCGGCAAAGGAGATGTCATTGACCGTCTTGTCCCGCACGGTTTGGTTGTTGAGGAGGTGAGGGATGTTGTAGAGTCCTTTGTCGGTGAGGAGGTCGATATTTCCGTTGGTATAGAGCAAGAGGAGTGTGCGCGTATCGACACTGTATCCGATGCGGCTGATGTAGGCGTCGCTCAGTCCGCTTTCCCGTGTATAGAGGGAGACGCTGTTGTCGTCCTTACCGTAAGCATAGAGCGCTCCGGAGGGGCGGTCGAAAGCGGTGATGTCGAAACCTGCGAGGACGAAGACATCGTCAGGGGTCTCTTCGACCATCCTTGTCCAAGTATAGGAGGGATAGGATCGCCATGTTCCTTTTTGTGCTTCGACAGGCAAGGACAGGAGACAGAGGCAGGCGGCGCAAAGCGTGGTGAGAAAAGTCGCCAGTCGGCTGACGGCACGTGCCCTGTGACTGACGGCGTTTTTGACGGTCGTTCCCAATTCGGCAAAAGTTTGGTCGTACCCTTCGGGGATGAAAACGGGATCGTATCCGAAGCCTGCCGTTCCGCGCGGCTCGGTGGCGATGGTGCCGGTGACGATACCTTCAAAGAAATACTCGTGGGAGTTGAGGAGGAGGGCTATGACCGTGCGGAAACGGGCTGTGCGACGGGTTTGACCATTGAGGGCGCGCAGCAGCTTGTCGATGTTGGCGGCATCCGTTCCCTCGTGTGAGAAACGTGCGCTATGTACGCCCGGACGGTTACCGAGGGCTTCGACTTCGAGGCCGGTATCGTCGGCGAAACAGTCTCTGTCGAAACGCTCATAGACGAAAGTGGCTTTGAGACGTGCGTTTCCTTCAAGCGAGCAGGCGGTCTCAGGGATTTCTTCCCGACAGCCGATGTCTGCCAAGCTTTCTATGGCGATACCGGGTATCATGTTTCTGACCTCCTCCAATTTGTGGCGGTTATTCGTGGCGAAGATTAAAGGCAGGGAAGCGGAAGACTTATTTTTCATGAGGGGTGCAATTTAGGTCTTTATCGACTAATCATTGAGATGAACGGCGATGCCGAACTTAATAAGGAAAGGATTAAGGGGATAGTGCGGCAGCGAAAAATATTCGGGGGTGAGGAAAAGCGAAGCCAAATTGGAGGCGGCCACAAAGAAACGAGCTTGTTTGAGGTGAAAATTGGCGTAAGCATTGACGAGAGGGAAATTGCCGACGGAAACGGCCTCGTCGGTATCCTGAAGGCGGAAAAGCATCGTCGCCGGTTCGTAGTAGGGGGCGTTATAGGCAGTAAACCAATAGGCCTCACAGCCGAGTTGCAGGGAGAGGACGGGGACGGGTTTGACGTCGGCATAGAGGTTGGTGTAAAGGCAAAGGAGGGGTAAGGGCAGAAGGAGGCTCTGGGAGGACTGTTGAGCGACGGCTTCGTTCTCCCATCCGAAAACGCCGAAACGGAAGGATTGGGCGAGTCGGGCGGAAAGGACTTGGATATTGCCGTCGAAGCAGGCGGGATAGCCGGAAGCATCTACGTAAGTGTGATTTTGGAGGCTGTGTACACCGGCGCTCAGGCGGGTACGTGTGGCCGGAATATCTACCGTTCCGCCGACATAAGCCTGCTGTTCGTTCGGGAGTGGGGCATCCCAAACGAAGTAACGGGAACGGTAATGGCGCAGAAAAAAGGCAGGGGTGAGGTTTCTGAGGTAAGCTTCAGCCACGAGAGTGGCGTCACTGCCGGCAAGGGGGAGGGTGGTGCGGATATCGCCGGCAAGCCGAAACTCACCGATGTCGTCTCCAAGAAGGCAAATCTCTCCCGAGGCATTGTAAGTGAGATATCGTCCCCGCCGTTTGCTCCACTCTCCTCCGACATAGGTCGAGAACTCCTTAAAAACGGCGAGATCAGCAGGCAGTATCGTACCGTTGTCGGACAGGCCGGCGGTCGTGAAACGTCGCTGTTCGAATCGCACGAAAGCGGCAAGTCCGAACTTGACCCAATCTCTGAATCCTTCGCGCAGGGAAAGGGAAAAGGTGTTGGCAAGGGTCACGGCAGCAGGCCGATCGTGCAGGGCATCGTCTTCTCCTTCGGCGGGGAGCGGAGCGTAATTGGTCGGGTAACAGGTGTCTACGGCCGAGATATCGGTGGCGGTGAAATGCCGACGATTGGCGATGTAGATAAAGCGGTGGCCGATACTTGCCACCGGTACGAATCGGAGGGTATCGTCGTGAGGCCTGTAAGCGCCGAGGTTATACCGGTGGGCAAGGAAATATTGCTTTTCTCTGACCGTGTTGAAGACGTCGAAGAAACGAACGGGAAAGGCTTTGGAGTCTATCGCCCGACGTCCGTCGGTGAAGCGTTCGGGGTGAGTGATATAGTCGTCATTCGTCAGTCCCCCATTTTCGGCGGTGACGAAATAACAGTTACCCAAATAGGCGCGCGCTTCGTAACGGTCTGTCAGGAAGCTGCCGAAGAGGCGGTAAGAGACGGTCTTGTTGCCATTCGAGCGATAATGTCCCCGACTATAGATATAGTCTACCTCTCCGCCGACGTTGAGTCGTTTTCCAAAGTTCCATGTGAGCAAGGCTTTGAGCCGTTCTTCCTTTCTTTGTTCGCCTCCGTTGAAAGTATACAGGATGTCTGTGCGGGGGATTTTGGTGTCAAAAAAACGGGGAGAAAGAAGGAGGTTTTGTTTCAGCGGGTCGACGAAGATGAAATCTCGGGGTTCCGGCCTTTCCGAAAAGATACGACTCTGCACCGGTGCACCGTTATTGGCCGGATAAGCGACGGCGATACCTTGCCCTTCTACGGAAGCCGCACGGGCAAAGTTCAAGCGTCCTGTGTCGGGGGTCAGTTCCATGACCTCTGCCGTTTCGCCGACAAGAGTTTCCATCCTCAGTTGCGCCGCAGCGTCCGTCTGCGTAAAGAAAATCAGAAGAAAGAGGAAAAAGGAGGCCCTGTTCATGGAAAGAGGGGTAAGGCTTCGGCAACGACGTAGAAACTGCCGCCGATGAAAACGAAGTCTGTCGCAGACGCAGCCGAGCAAGCCTGTCGTACGGCGTCGGCAACGGAGTCATAGCACTCGCCTGAAAGGGAAAGGGAGGGAGAGGAAGAAAGGGAGAGGAAGTGGAGAACCCGTTCTTTTAAGGCGGCGGCGGGGAGTGCGCGGGGGGTATCGGCCTGCGTGAAGTAGAAAGTGGCGTTGGCATATCCGCAAGGGAGGTAAGGCAGGATGGCGTCGATATCCTTATCGGCAGAGAAACCGAGGACAAAATGCAGATGTCGGAAAGGACGGTGTCGGTTGTAAGCGGTGATCTGTTTGGTTATCTGCTTCCATGCAGCAGGGTTATGCCCACTGTCGCAGACGACGAGAGGCAAGGTGCCAAGCTGCTGCCATCGGCCTTCCAATCCGGTGAGTCGGCAGACGTCGGCAAAACCTGCCCTGACATCTTCCGGCGAAAAATGAAAGCCTTGCTCTGTGAGCAACTGCAAGGCTTTAAGCACTGTGGAGGCGTTCGCTCGCTGTACCTCTCCGATGAGTGGGGTAACGGTACGTCCGTAGCTGCGCATCCTGAGGCGGGAAGAAGCGCCGGTGATACATGCCGATCCGTCGGCAGCCAAAGCGGTATCGAAGCGTGTATGAAAACGCAGGATAAAACCATCCTGCCATGCCGGATAAGCAGGGGCGGCACATTCCTCCGCCCATTTGAGGAGGTGCTTGAAAACGCCGTTATGGCCTCTCTCGATGCTATGCCCCAAAACGACGGGGACACCGGTTTTGATGATACCGGCCTTCTCGAAAGCGATAGCAAGAATATCGTCTCCCAAGATGTCGGTATGGTCGTAATCGACGGAGGTGATGACGCTTAGTACGGGCGTGATGATATTCGTGCTGTCGAGCCTTCCGCCCAACCCTGTTTCGATAATGGCGACATCGACCTTCTCTTCCCGAAACCAGTCGAAAGCCAAAGCAGTGGCAATCTCAAAGAAAGAAGCTTCCAATTGCTCGAAGAGAGAACGGTGTCGGATCACGAAAGCAGCGACGGCGTCTTGAGGTATCTTTTGTCCGTTCACCCGTATGCGTTCGCAAAAGTCCCGCAGGTGCGGCGAGGTATACAACCCGACCCGATAGCCTGCTTGCTGCAATATGGCAGCCAAGAGGTGGCAGACGGAACCTTTGCCGTTCGTTCCGGCGACATGGATGGTGCGGTAAGCTTCATGGGGGCGGCCACATTGTTCACTAACGGCTTCCATAGTGTCCAATCCGGGCTTGTAAGCCGCTGCTCCCATACGCTCAAAGACAGGTGTGGCAGTGTAAAGGTATCGGATAGTTTCTTCGTAGGACATACAAACTAAGGGGTTATTCGGTTATCCGAATCGTGATGGCTGTGGTGTCGCAGACTACCCTGAAGCCGATACCGCACACATCGGAATACCACCATATGCTTTTGGGCTGTTGGGGGTCGGTGCGCATCCATTCGTCGTGTCGGGTATGGGAGCGTGCCGCTACACGCAGCTCGGAAGCGTCGGAGGCATAATTTCCACCCCGTACAACCCATTCGTCGCCTTCGGTCACTAAAGGGTCGGTTACCTCAGGAGGTGTCTTGGCATAAGCCTGCGGATCGTATCGGTCGGCGCAATATTCCATGACGTTTCCCAACATGTTCTTCAAACCAAAGGGATTGGGTAAGACGGCATCCGGCTCCCCCGTGCGGTTTTTGCTGTTGTTGGCATAAACGACGTAGTCGGAGATAACATTCGTTTCGGGAGCAAAAAACCTGCGCCAAAAGCCTTCATTGGAATAGGAGCGGGGCGTTCCGGCAAAGAAGTAGGGAGTCTGCGTCCCGCCGCGTGCAGCGTATTCCCATTCGGCTTCGGTGGGCAGTCGGTAAGGTTTACCTGTCTGCAAGGAGAGCCATCGGCAGAAAATCTCGGCGGCATAATGCGTCATGGTGATGGCCGGCCGTTCTCCACCTCCCCACCCCCTGTCGGGCAGTCCAAAGGGAGGCGTCGGTCCGGAAAGTGCGTCGATTGTGGAGTCGGCATTGGCAGCGAAAACGACGTCAGGGGGGATACGGCCTTCGCTCATCGTCCGGGCATAAAATGCCCAGAACTGATTCCACGTCGTTTCCACCTCAGCCATGAAGAAAGGGCTGACCGTAACGGTACGCTGCGGCCCTTCGTCAGGGGAACGAAAGCTTTCCCCTTCATCGCTTCCCATACGAAAAACCCCTCCTGAAATGGCTTTCATGCTCAGGGTGACCCCCGTGCCGGGTATCTGTTCGACATAATCGGCGAAACGATTCACTTCCGTCGGCTCGGCGAAACAAGTGTCCGTACCGGCATCGGCCGATCGGGGGATGCCGGTCATTTTCCCATGTGAATAATTGGGGTCGTCATGCCCGGCATCAAGATGGCAACCGATACATTGGAGGTTATACTTGCTTTCGTTCTCTTCGTAATAGAGATGGGCGATGACGGCATCGGAAGAGATTCCTCGTGGGAAGAGGTTGCGGTGGCAGTCCTTACAGGCGTCGTTGGGGATATAGGTAAGAGCGTGTTCCAATTCTCGCCGCGTCTCCCAATCGAAATCGGCGCTGTCTTTCGTGAGGTAACTCCACACGTGCCCGACACCGAACTTCACTTTGGCGGCATAGTGGTTCCACGTGTCGTGTCGCGGGGGCAGGTGGCAATCGATACAATGCACGGACACGCCGCTGCCGTTATTGACGTGCGCCGACAATTTCCAGCTCGCCTCGACGTGCGGATGGACATGACAAACGGCGCAAGACTCGTCCGTCGAGAAGCGTTCGGCCGTTACGAATGCTGCCAGAACAACGACGCTTCCTGCCAACAAGCCGACAAAAAGCCATATCGCCACTCCCCAAAAGGAGTTTCTTCTGCTACCATAACCATAGTACCGCCTGCTTGCCATTTCGCTTGCCCACTACATGCCTCTCGCCGCGTAAGAATCGGGCATAAAGGTAACAGGATTTTTGTAACGGCAGGTCGTTAAGAACCATTAAGATTTGTGGTGCGGCAAACCAAAGTGGCGGATGAGGGAGGGCATGTCGGCGGCGAGAGAGGGCATGTCGGGGTAGAGACGATTGGCGCCGGCAGCAAGGAGAATATCGTCGGCGAGTGGTCCGGTGTTTACGGCAACGGTATAGATACCGGCGGCAACGGCGGCTTGTATGCCCAAGGGTGCGTTTTCGACGACTATCGCTTGGGCGGCCGAAACGGCGGCTTTTCGCAAGCCGATGAGGTAAGGCTCGGGGTGCGGTTTGCCGTGGACAACGTCGTAAGCGGTGACGATCCCTTCAGGACGAAAATGTCCGGGAAAATCTTCTTCAAGCGCATCAATAAGACTGTGCTGCGCCGATCCGGTCACGACGAGGGTTTGCAATCCGGCGGCTTTGACACAGCGCAAGACGTCGATAGCGCCGCACATGGGTTGCCGCCGCATGTGGTAACGCTCGAAAAGCGCCGACTTCTCCCGATAGACGCTTCGCAACTCGTCGGGCGTGGCATGGCGATGGCGGGTACGAAGGAACAGTTCGTCGATGGTACCTTCGCCCGTTTTTCCTTCGAAGAGGTAGAAATCATCATCGGCAGCAGCCAGCCCATGTGCAGCAGCCACCTCAGACCACGCTCGGACGTGCGCCGACATGGAGTCGTAAAGGACGCCGTCCATATCGAAAAGGACAGCTCGCAGCTCCGTCATATCGGATCAGTATCCGGGCTTTTTCAGCAGGGTGAACATGTTCTTCTTGTAAGCTTCTACCCCGGGCTGGTCAAAAGGATTGACACCCAAGATATAGCCACTGATTCCGCAGGCCTTCTCGAAGAAATAGAAGAGTTGGCCGATACAGTAAGGGGTAACTTCGGGGAGGGTGATCTTGATGTTGGGCACCTTACCGTCTACATGCGCCATCTGTGTGCCGAGTTCGGCCATCTTATTGACTTCGTCCACACGTCGCCCGGCAAGGTAATTCAAGCCGTCGAGGTCGGCGTTATCGGCAGGTACGGTAACTTTGTGCGCAGGGGTTTCAACGGTGATGACGGTCTCGAAGATGCTTCGCTCGCCGTCTTGTATCCATTGCCCCATGGAATGGAGATCGGTGGTGAGATCAACGGCGGCGGGGAAAATCCCTTTTCCGTCCTTGCCTTCACTCTCGCCGTAAAGCTGCTTCCACCACTCGGCGACGTAATGGAGCTTGGGGTGGAAATTGGCGAGTATCTCTATCTTCTTGCCGCTGCGGTACAGCTCGTTCCGGATAACGGCGTAGCGGGCGGCCTGATTCTGAGCAAAGGGGACGTCCGGTGCAGTGGCTTTCTCCATATCGGCAGCCCCTTTGACGAGGTCTCGGATATTCACTCCTGCCACGGCGATGGGCAACAGCCCGACAGGCGTGAGTACGGAGAAACGGCCGCCGACATTGTCGGGAATCACAAAGGTGTCGTACCCTTCCTGCGTCGCCAAAGTACGCAGGGCGCCGCGTCGGGCATCAGTGACGGCGACGATACGTTGGCGCGCCTCGTCTTTCCCGACGGATTCTTCGAGCTGTTTTTTCAGGATGCGGAAAGCAAGGGCAGGCTCCGTCGTGGTACCCGACTTGGAGATGTTAATCAACCCGAACTGCTTGCCGCGCAGCAGGGCGGAAAGCTCGAAGAGATAATCTTCGCCGATGTTCTGGCCGGCATAAAGGATGATGGGGTCTCTACGATCGGTCAGCAAGAGGTCGAAGCTGTTATTGACGGCTTCTATCACAGCACGCGCTCCCAGATAGCTGCCTCCAATGCCGATGACGACGACGAAGTCACATTTATCCCGAAGACGGGCGGCTGTCTCTTCTATCTTCGTCAGGTCGTCCGACGTGATGGACGAGGGGAGGTTCACCCACCCCAGAAAATCGCTGCCTGCTCCTTTACCGCTATGCAGGAGGGCGTTACATTCCTTAGCTTTTGCTTCCCCTGCGGCGACTTGCGCAGAGGTGACGGTTCCCAAAGCTTTTTCGATGTCTAAGACGATGCTCTTCATTTCCTTATCTTTAATGGATGTAGTCAGTTTTTGTTCACGCGGAAGCGGTCGTCTCCGTCGGTCAGGAAAGCAATGGCTTGCTTTGCGGCGGCGATTCCGGCGTTGATGTTAGCCTCTGCCGTTTGCGCCCCCATCTTCTTCGGGGTAGCGAAATAGCGTGCCGGCCAGGCAGCGAGGAGCTTGTCGTGAATATCAGGGCGGATATCGGTGAGGTAACGAAAGTCTGTCCGCTCGGCGAAGATGCGTTCGAGGCATGGCTCGCAGATGACCTCTTTGCGGGCGGTATTGATGAGGATAGCTTCCGGTGGCAAGAGACCGAGAAGGGTGTGGTTGATGGACTTTTTCGTCTCGTCTGTGGCAGGGATATGCAAGGAAACGATGGAGCAAGTGCGGAAAAGTTCCTCAGCGGAAACAAGCGGCTTGACACCATCGGCTTCGATGGTCGCCGCGGGGCAGAAAGCGTCGTAAGCATACACCTCCATACCGAATCCCTGCGCCAGACGCGCCACGTTACGTCCTACATGTCCGTAGGCGAGGATACCCAATTTCTTTCCTTTCAGTTCCGTTCCGGCGGTTCCGGCATAGAAATTACGCACAGCATACACCAGCAGACCGAAAACCAGCTCGGCCACAGCGTTGGCGTTCTGTCCCGGGGTGTTCATCACACAAACGCCTTTTGCGGAAGCGGCCTCCAGATCGACATTGTCGTACCCTGCTCCGGCACGGACAACGACTTTCAGCCCTTCGGCAGCCGCCAAGACATCCGCATCCACCACATCGCTACGGACGATGAGTGCATCGGCTGCCTTTACTGCCTCCAACAATTGCGCCTTGTGCGTATACCTTTCCAGCAGAGACAACTCAAAACCTGCCGCCTCCGTGACCTGCCGGATACTTGCTATCGCAGCCGGAGAAAAGGGCTTCTCGGTCGCTACCAAGACTTTCTTCATCATCAATGCTCTTTCTCAAACGTTTTCATCACCTGTATGAGGGCTTCTACGCTGCTCTTGGGCATGGCATTGTAAATAGAAGCCCGAAAGCCGCCCACCGAGCGATGTCCTTTGATTCCTATCATACCGGCATCGGCGGCGAAGCGGTTGAAATCGTCTTCCAAATCTTTATATTCATCGTTCATCACGAAGCAGACGTTCATGCGGGAACGGTCTTCAGGGACAGCCGTTCCGCGGAAGAGTCTGTTACGGTCTATCTCGTCATAGAGGATAGCGGATTTCTCTTCGTTCTGCTTCTCTATGGCAGCCACGCCGCCCTGCTGTTTATACCATTTCAGAGTCTGTAAAGCAGCGAAGACGGGCAGCACCGGCGGAGTGTTGAACATGGACTCCTTTTTGATATGCGTCCGATAATCCAACATCGTGGGGATGGGGCGACTTACGTGCCCCAAGGCGTCCTGCCGGACGATAATGAGGGCGACGCCGGAGGGACCGAGATTCTTCTGCGCTCCGGCATATATCACGTCGTATTTGGAGACGTCCAAGGGACGGGAAAAGATGTCGGAAGACATATCGGAGGCGAGGCGCGCCTTTACATCCGGGTCTTTCCGGAGCTGTGTACCGAAAATGGTGTTATTGGATGTGAAATGGAAATAGTCTACGTCATCGGGGACGGTGTATCCTTTCGGGATATACGTGTAATTGGCCGCTTTGGAGGAAGCGACGACGTCTACATCACCAAAGATCCGAGCTTCCTTGATGGCATTGGCCGCCCATGTACCGCTGTCGAGATAGGCGGCTTTCTTCTCCAACAAATTAAAAGGCACCATACAGAACTGCAAACTGGCGCCTCCTCCGAGAAATATGACTTCGTAACCGTCAGGAACGTCAAGCAGCTCCTTGACCATAGCGCGCGCCTCATTGCTGACGGCGAGGAACTCCTTGCTCCTGTGAGATATTTCCAAGACCGATAATCCCGTACCTGCGAAGTTCGCCACAGCGGCGGCAGTGTTCCTTATGGTGTAGTCGCTCAGGATAGAAGGCCCCGCATAAAAATTATGCTTCTTCATACCAATTTATCTATTTAGTGTGTGCGTGACAAGGGCGCAAATGTAAAGTTTATTTATCGTGTATCGCTCTGCCCTGTGATATTTTGGAACCGGGGGGAACATCGTGCGTCAGCCAGACGTTGCCGCCGATGACAGAGTCGCGCCCGATGGTGATACGTCCCAAAACGGAGGTGTTGGAATAAATCGTCACGTTATCTTCTATAATAGGATGGCGGGGAATGGAGAGGGGTTCGCCGTTAGCGTCGAGGGCGTACTTTTTTGCGCCGAGCGTGACACCCTGATAGAGTCGGACGTTGTTCCCGATAACGGCCGTCTCGCCGATGACGACGCCTGTGCCATGGTCGATACCGAAATATTCGCCGATGGAGGCGCCGGGGTGGATATCTATTCCCGTCTTCGAGTGTGCTATCTCGGTGATGATGCGGGGTATCATCGGAACGCTCAGAAGCAGCAACTCATGCGCAACACGTTGGTAAAGGATGGCCTGCGTTGCGGGATAGGAGAAGATGACTTCGCTGATGTTTTTGGCGGCAGGGTCGCCGGTGAGGATGGACTTGACGTCGGTAGCCAGCAGATACTGTATGTGCGGCACACGCTCAATGAGCGCCATGGCGATGGCATCAGCCCGTTCACCGGCTTGCGGGTCGTCATGTCGGAAACATAAGCCGCGCTGTATCTGCTCGCGGAGGAGAGCGAAAATCTTTTCCAACCGATCGGCGGCGGTTTCGTCCCGACGAACATCGAAAAAGCCGGGAAAAATGACTGCGCGCAAGAGACAGAGAATCTCTTCCAAAGCTTCGATGGAAGGTGCGACGTTTTTCGGCAAAGAGAGATAAGGATAGTCGGCCTGCGCAAGGATGTCGGCCGTTATTTTCAGACGCTCTGTGATTTCTGTTCTGTCCATATTGTCGTTGTTATTCGGCGGCGTCCCATTCGGGAGAATATCGAAGGGTCGATTTCCAGTCGGCGCCAATACCTATATATATGTATTCGCCTATCGAGAAGATACAATGTACGGCGCCCTGCCATGTCTCCGGCAATCTTGACTTGCGCAGCCACGTCCGGCGGCCGGTGTCGAAGAGCCAAAGGTCTCCGCCGGTATCGGCCACGCAGATATTTTTGCCGTGTACCACGCCGGCGAGGTAGACACCGTTTCCGGGCATGTCGGGCAACCGTTCCCATGTCTTTCCGCCATCGGGCGAAGAATACAGTTTCCTGTTTCCCACAGGCGTAGCGCCGGAAGTCCTCAATCCCAATCCGGCATAGAGCGTATCACCGATGATAGCGGCAAAACCTCCGTAAAAACTTTCGGGGAAAGCGGCCTGCCGGCTCCAGACATAACGCTGATTCCGGTTCGGTTCGGACAGGTCGAGCGTCCAGACGTCGTCGGTGATGACCTCGCCGGCAGACGTGGGGCGTATGCCACCCAGAAAGTAGACGACGTCACCTATGGCACAACCAGCGCCTCCATACATCGCCCCCGGAGTGTCGCCCTGTTCGCAGTCTATGGCGTGCCAGATGTTGAAAGTAGGGTCGTAGTAACTGACCTCTTCGGAAACGGCGCCGTTCTCATCCATACCGCCGTAGATGACGACGACATTCTTAGTCCCGCCACCGGTTACGGCGGCCGCCATCATCCAACTGCGCTTTACACTGTGGGAACGTTGTTGCAACCAGCCTGCGGTAGGTTGATAGGCGTACATCTCGTTCAGGGTGGAAAGCCCGTCGTCGCCACCCACGAGGTAGCCTTTTGCCCCCAAAGTGACGTAAGAAGCCGATCGGACAGCCCGCAGACGCCCGCCGAAAGGTTCTGCCGGCATGAAAATCGGAGGCGTCTCTACTGTCTGTTGCTCGCCGTAAACCGTCAGCGAATCGTTTTGGGCAAAAGCACGCACGTAATAGATCGTCTCACCCTTCATATTATGCAACTCTGCGGTGAAAGCGCCCAGTCCCTGCGCAACCTGTATGGTCTTGTCATCAATCGTGGGGAAAGCCTCGACCGACCAGCATATACCGGAAACGGGGACGCCGGCATTGCCTTCGTTCGTCACTTCCCATCCTACACGGAACACGCCCGGCCGCTCGATAAGGACGGGGGCGGTCGTCACTTCCGGCCGATCGTTCAAGGTGCGGACAACGATGACATCACCGTAGTAGACGCCATACTTGTTGATGGCGTATGCCCGAACGTAATAGTCCGTATTCGGCTTCAAATCAGTGATAGTTCCCTTGAAGGCGCCCCGTCCGTCGCCGCAAGGCACGGTGTCGCCATCGGCCGCTGTGGGGGAAGGGGTGTCGGCGCTGTAACAAAAACCCCGTCCCGTCACCGGAGCCTCGCCTGCATCGGTGACGTTCCCCCGAAGTGTCGCCTCGGTGTAACCGACAGACAATATCCCGGGTTCGGCGACGGTACTTCTCCCGTCGTGAGTGGTCACGGATTTTTCGACGCCGACAACAGTGCCGAAACCGTTCGTCACAAAAGCCTGTACATAGTAGGTCGTCGCAGGGCGAAGGTCTGTCAGGGTACAAGCGAAGGAATCCGCCTGCGCCTCGCTGAGCAGGGAGTCTTTGACGGCGGAAGCCGACGTTAGCGGCGTCGTGGCATAATAAAAACCGCGCCGGAGGATTTCTCCCTCTCCTCGCCGGAGAATCTTGCCGGCAACGACGAACGAACCGGCCTGTACATCCGAAACGCCTAAGGTTTCTACACTGCCCATCCCCTGCCGGGTAGTGAAATAGGCTTCTTCGCCGTACCCCGTCCCGATGTGGTTGCGAGCGTAAGGACGAACGTAATAGCCGGTGGAATCTTTGAGCTGTTTGATAACCATCGAGAACTTCGCCGTTCCACCTTCGCCGGCTTTCATACTGTCGCCACGGGTATAGTCGCGGGCTTCCGAATCTTCTCTTCGCCATTGGAAGCCTGTCTCGGTGACCTCTGCGCCGTTCTCCCGTAAGACAGCGCCATAGACGGTCACTTCCGTAGCGCGCGGCATTCCGATGGAGTCGATAGCTACCTTCGGACTTTCCGCACCGATGAGTTCATCCCGTACATCCGGCTCTTCCGCACAGCCCGACAGCAGCCGAAGAGCGGCCGCCGGCACAAGCAGAAAAAGCAGAAAGGAGGAGGTCTGTTTCATCGCAATTAAAATAGGATTCCTACGCCAAAGTTTAACTCCGCCCACGCAAAATCTGTCACTGCGCAGCCGACGCCGACGAACATCCTGCCGTAACGCAAGGTCACGTCAGCCTCGACGGCCACCCCCCGAAAGTTGTAGGCCGGCCAAGTACACCATGCCGATGATCGTTCGCCGGTCTGCTTGTCCGTCAAGACGTAACTGTACAGTTGCGCTCGTTCGCCGTAACCCAACCCCAGGGAGAGCAACATCCACGGAGTCGCTCCATAGAGCACACCGGCCGTCATCCGGTAACTGTTCAGCCGTTTCGGCGCATCTCTTGTGATGGAGAGGGTTTGCTCTTCCGGCAGGGGGCGTACCGCTGTGGAACGGTCGGGGAACTGCCCTATGTCATATTGGGGCGCATCAAAAGCCGTTCGACTTCGTTTGTAACGAACATAACCGCCCCACTTCCCCCACAGCGCACCGACACCAAACCCCAGCAGATTGTCGGGCGAAGCGTGATAACCGGCCATGAGGAGGGGACGAGGAGACGGGGGCGTCGCATCGCCTGTCGTGCGAAGGCCGACAGCCGGCAGGTCGTCTGCCCCGTCACCCTGCAAGGGGAGCGGGAGGGGATCGACAGGTAAGGTCTCGACAACCGACGGCAACTGATCGATAGTATCCCGATTATCCGCACCATGCGCAGTAAAACACCCGAAGGGTTCGGAGTAACCTATCTCCAAGAGGGCTGCCACGGCGCTGTCGCCCGACATATCGTTCCGCAGGCAGGTCTCGCAACGTTCCATGAGGTTCTCCATCGAGGGGCGCATGGCTTCGTTACTCATCCAAATCCACATCAAGCCGCCGATGCTGTACAGGTCGCAGTTCTCCAAGCCTTCGCTGTAATACATGCGCGCATCGCCATAGTCGCCGCGCACCATAGCCTCGTCACCGCTGACGTTGTATTCGGCGGTATGCTGGGCATCCATACAAAAGGGTATGGACAGACACAGCACAAAAGCAGCGGATTTGATACTCATAGGCGCCTAATACCTCTTTACTCCCTCGTCGAGCAAAAGACCTTCATCGTCGTAGATGTCAAACAAGTTGTCGGGACGGGCAAAAGCCCTTCCGCCGGCCGCCTTGTCGTTATACAGGTATTTGCAGGGTATTTGCTCGTTCCCCGCAGCGTCAATGGCGCCATACAGCCCTGTTTCGTTCTTCTTGACGATTCTCAACTTGCCGAAAGTTATGTTTTTCACCTCATACATGCCGGAGACCCGATCCATCGCCGCTTTTTCTTCCAAATCTCTTATTCGACGGGCGATAGCCGCATTGGCAGACACTTCCGCAACAGGTTCCGCAGCAGGCTCGATTTCCGCAGGGGCGGCAGACGCTGCTGTCGGCAACGGTGGTTCCTGCGGTTCTTCCTGCCTTATCGCCGGCGCATCGCCCTCCTGCACAACGGACGTCACATCCGCATCCGTCGACGCATCGTCGACGCCGTTATTGCCATCTGTGGCAGCAAGGACGAAAATGAGCGCGACCGTTACAATGGCAAAGATAGCCGCAAGGTACACTTTCTTCTTCTCATCGGCCGGTGAGGACTCCTTCGGTTTCCACAACCTCGTAAGTAAATCCCCCCTTACGGGGAGCGGCCGGTGCAGTTCCGTATGATCGGCCGACAACGAGGGGGAAGCGGCAGGCCCTAAGGACGTTCCTTCCGGATTCTGCACACATGCTTCGGAAGGGGTATCCAAAGCGGACAGCATACCCTCAATGGTGGCAAAACGATCTGCGGGCGACACCTCCATCGCCCGCAGGACGGCCTCCCGTGTGCGGAGGGATATCGCCGGATTCAGTTCAAGGGGGTCAGTCAAGGTATGGGTAACCCGCAGGATGGACTCCGTGGGGACACAGCCGGTCAGCAGATAGTACATCGTCGCTCCCAAGGAATAGATGTCCGGTGCAGGAGAGAAGTTCATCGTCCCTTCGCTGTCGTACTGCTCGATAGCGGCAAAACCTTTGGAAAGGGCTAACATCGTCGTGCTCGTATCCTGCACGGCATCGTCGAAACGTTTGCTCACGCCGAAGTCTATCAGGCGGGCGTTATCCTGCCCGTCTATGAGGACGTTACTCGGCTTGATATCCATGTGGATGATATTCTGCCTGTGCACAAACGACAACGCTTCTCCCAACTGTCGGGCGTACTTCAACACCTTAGCCTCCGGCAACCGTCCCTCCTTCTCCACCTTTTCTTTCAGGGACAAACCGGGGATATACTCCATCACGATGTAGGCGGTGTTATTCTCTTCAAACACCTCCAAGACGTTCACGATAAACTTATGCTGTACGGCCGACAATATCCGCGCCTCTTCTATCAACTTTTCCCTGAACTTACCGAAGAGAGCTTTGCCTGTTTCGGAATGTACCTTCACCGCTGCCGACCCTTCTTCACGGAAACAGTAGTCCTTGAAAAAATACTCTTTCACGGCAACGGGCAACTCCGTCCTGGCCGACCCCAAAGCTGCCTTGACCTCCGTATGCCATACTCCTTTGTACGTGATGCCGAACCCTCCCTGCCCAACGACACATACAAGTCGGTATTTCCCACGTTGAAGAAGATGTCCTTCCGGTAAATGCATATCCGCAAACTGTCCGTTTAACGGACAAAGGTAACGCTTCTACAACAATCCCTCAGCGGAGGAGCAGGAAAAACACCTAATAAGCAACCCTTAGGAGAAAAAGGGGAAAATACCTGAAAGTAGGTATTTCCACCCCTTTCAAATACCTACAGGTAGGTATTGCGGGAAAGGTGCCCGCCACCCCATCTTTGCTGTCGCAAATGTATAAGGCAATAAGGCATGGGTATATCCAAGGTTTCAGGGTTAGGTTTGGCAGCGATTTTATGTCTCGGGAAGGTGTCTGCCGAAAGCGCTGATTCGGCCACTTGGCGCGTGGCCTTGAAAGAGGTAGAGATAGTGGGGAAAACGCCCGTCCAACAGGTGCGCGAATCGCCCTACAACGTCGTGGCCATCGACACCCGACTTTTCCACAACACCACCCTCGACTTGGCGCACGCCCTCGACCGCATCTCCGGCGCCCGACTGCGTGAAACGGGAGGGGTCGGCTCTTCGGCCGAGTTCTCGCTCAACGGATTCACAGGGCGGCATGTAAAGTTCTTCCTCGACGGGGTGCCCATGGAAGGTTTCGGCTCGGCTTTCCAGATCAACAACATCCCCGTCAATATGGCGGAACGCATTGAGGTGTACAAGGGCGTCGTCCCCGCCCGTTTCGGGGCGGATGCCCTCGGAGGCGTCGTCAACGTCGTCACGGCGCAGCGGAGGCGGACTTTCGTCGATGCCTCCTATTC
>JAITAD010000057.1 GCA_031284275.1 Tannerellaceae bacterium | reverse complement strand
TCGCCTTCCAGAAAAGCTGTCTCGACCGACTCCGCCAACCTGCTCCGCAACGACTCTCCCTCCTCTGTCGTCAAGCGGTCTACCACCAGTAACCACCCATCCCCCTTTCCCTTTTCGATACGGCGAACATCATCCCCTTTCTTTTTCCCCTTTGCTTTTTCCCCTTTGGTTGTGATTTTCCCCGTTTCTTCACCCCCTTCCGTTTCTTGCTGTATGAGCGCATCTTCTATGCTTATTGCGTCACGTTCGTCCGGTCGAATCACCCGTGCGTAGCCCGCCTTGGCATAGATTTCCAACAGATCGGTCGGCGTCTGTCCCTCGCGTGTCCGCAGAGGTGCGCAGACAAGGAAACGCGTCCCCTGAGGATACTCTTCCGTCGCACGAACCACGTCCGACACCTGATGTTTCTTCACCACCTGCCCCGATACGGGCGACACCGTCTTGCCGATGCGAGCGAAGAGCAGTCGCAGGTAGTCGTACACCTCCGTAGACGTTCCCACCGTCGAACGCGGATTACGCGTATTGACTTTTTGCTCGATGGCCACCGCCGGCGGTATACCCGTTACAAAATCCACCTCCGGCTTGCGCATACGTCCCACGAATTGGCGTGCATACGCCGAGAGGCTCTCCACATAACGCCGTTGCCCTTCGGCATAAAGCGTATCAAAAGCGAACGACGACTTCCCGCTCCCGGACAACCCCGTCACGACGATCAAGCTGTCGCGTGGCAGCTCCACATCGACCCCCTTCAGATTATTTACCCGTGCCCCCTTAACAACAATCGCATCCCTATCCGACATAACCCCGCTCTTAACCCCCTCCTCTTTAACCCCGCAAATATAACAACTCTACCGTTACCCCCTCTTCCGACCTTTCTTGCCGTATTACCCCCTCACCATCCCTCTTGTTTCTCTGCCTCCTATCCCGTTAGTCTTTACCATATTCATCCCCCTTACCTTTCAACATTCTCTTGCCTTTCCTTGGTCTGTTTACCGCCATCTTTTTCTGCCTCCCCGCCTTCCATTCGCCTGTCCTCTTGACTTTTTCCATCCTTCAACAGCAATATATGGCTTGGATTGGATGTTGAAAACTTTGCCATATATTTCTGTCGTTGTATTGAAATTGTTCGTACCCTTGACAAAATGAAAAAATCGGATAAACGGCAGATTAAAAACAAGTTTGGGCAGTATTTTACGCCTGAACCGATAGCCGATTTTATGATTGGCATGGCGAATATTACGCCGGAATCTAAAGTCTTGGAACCATCTTGCGGTCAGGGTGTTTTCCTTGATTTGTTGCAGAAGAGAGGAGTTAAAAACCTTACGGGATACGAAATTGATAAAGATTTGTCACGAGGTTTTACGAATGTGAAGTACGAAAGTTATGTGTCGGCAAGTATTCAGGAAAAATATGATTTGATTATTGGTAATCCTCCTTACATCCGTTGGAAAAATCTTGAAGAGAAGCTGAAACAAGAGCTTGCTACAAATCCGCTTTGGAACAAATATTGTAACGCGTTATGTGATTATCTTTATATTTTTCTTCTGAAATCCATCGAGTTACTGAAAGATAACGGGCAACTGATATTTATTTGTCCCGAATATTGGATGAATACAACCCATTCTTCAGTATTACGGAATTATATGGTTGCTAACGGTTATTTTGAGGAGATTTATCACTTCAATGAAACGCCGATATTCGACAAAGTGACAGTATCTATCATTATTTTCAAGTACATCAAAGGCGGTCGGAAAGCCGACAATATCAAAGTTGCAAAATATCATGCCAATCAAAAGCTAACTGTTGAAGTATTGGATAAACTGAAAAACAGGCAATATTTTGCAAGTGCTGACTTTTTTGAGGTCCCTCAGTTCAAGTACAACGAAAGATGGATTTTACAGCCCGTAGAGATTCAGGATGATCTGAGGACATTTGAAAGAAGTTGCAGAAAAGCGAGTGTTACAAATCCTATTCTTTCCTTGTTCGACACGGAGAAGGATAAACAGGATTTTCACACCATCGGTGAATATTGCGATATTGGTAATGGGTTGGTCAGCGGGTTAGATAAGGCTTTCCAAGTAAATGGAGACCCTTTGAATGAACTGGAACGCCGAGCGATAATCAAAGTCATAAAAGCCAGAGATTTATCCCCTTATTTTACAACTAAAATCACACCCTACATTTATATTCCCAAAGGGATGTCGGCAGAGGAAGTACAGGAAAAGTATCCGCATTTTTACAGACATTTTTTTGCGTTCAAAAAAGATTTGGAAAAACGTTATCAATACAATAAGGAAATCAACTTCTGGGAATGGGTCTTCCTGCGGAACTTTAAATTATTCAGTAAGGACGAAAAACGAATCTTTGTCCCCTGTAAAGAACGGATTTCGAATAAAAACTATTTTCGTTTTTCGTTGGTCGATAAGCGGATCTATCCGACACAGGATGTAACTGCGATTTTCCGAAAAGCTGAAACGAGAGAAAGTATGGAATATATAGTTGCATATTTGAATAATCCTTGTGTTTTTGATTGGTTGAAATGTAATGGTATCGTCAAAGGAAATATTGTTGAGTTTTCCGAAAAACCGATTTCAACTATTCCATTTAGACCTGTGAACTGGGAAAAACCGGAAGAAGTTGAATTACATGACAAAATAACAAAACTCACTTTGAAATACATCGAAACAAAAGAAAATACATTGCTGAATGAAATCAATCATTCACTGAATAAACTCATAAAATGATAGTCGATTACGCCGATCTGAAAACGAAAATGAGAGGTGCTTCCATACCGAAGCCACTTTCAGCTACATTATCCGGACATGCTGCAGGAGAGCCGTTTGACAAACATGTTTACGAGAGGATAAAAAGATTGTTCCCTACTGAAACGTTCCGTCAACACGAATATTTGAATGATTTGTACAGTAAAAACCCTACTACGATTGGTGACAATGCTCGCAGGAAACTGTTTAATTCGCCGACAATACTGTTTCTTCTAAGTCGTGGCCAAAACGCTACGGATAAATGGAACCTTAATAATCCTTTTGAGGAAAAACAAAATGATACGGCCGATATTTTGGTGGTTCAAAACGATTTTTATGAGATCATCGATATAAAAACGCGTAATGTATCCAAATCAGCACAACCTCCCAATATTATATCTGCCTATAAATTGGCACACCTCTGTGCAAAAATGTTGGATAACAAAGAGTTTGATAACTTTACTATCAATTATTTTGAAATTGATTGGGAATTGGAAAAGGAACGACTGGTTTGCCGGGATGCACACTTTGGCTGCCTGTTCCACGCCGATCCTGTCGGTTTGTATATCAATTGGGCAGCGGCCATGCAGATACAGTTCCACGTCTGTGATTTAGATCAAACATTTCAAGGAGACCGCGAGAAATGGGCGAAGGAATATTTGAAACATTTTGTCAATCAGGCCAAGAGGCGTGCAGAAGACATGATTAAGCGGTTTGTGGAACCGTTTGAAAAATACATCGCATAAAGAAGCCGGTCACATAGTGAGGACTCTTTCCCGAAAACTATGAGATCAGTTCAAAGTGGATATTTTATTATACAACAGGCGGTTATCCTCTTGCAGGAAAGCGGTTGTAGACCCCCAAAATTGTTCCAATATCCAATCTCTGTTATCAACGTCTAACAACGAAATATCCTCTAAACAAACGAGCATGTCGTGGAAAGTATAGGCTCGTTTTCCGGGCATGTATTTTTCGTAATCAAAGACCAATGATCGGTTGATAGTTGTGTATTCCTTGTAATCAAAAGGACATAGGAGAACTTTCTTGTCTTTCATCAAGATGTAGTCATAGTAAATGGAAGAATAGTCCGTTAATAAAACGTTGGTGAAAGGAAGTAACGGATATACGTCTACACTTGCATCTACGATTTGAATGTTGGAATAATTGGATGTACTTTCAATGTTCAGGAAACTTGCCGGATGTGGTTTGATCAGGAATAGCCCGTTTTGTTTGGTCATGACATCGTTCAGTGTGGAGAAATCGAAATCGGAGTTTCGAACGAAATCGGACTGATCGTCTCGCCATGTAGGCATATAGAAACAAACGAAATCAAATCCTTCCATTTTTTGGATAAGAGAGCGGGTCGAATCCTGCTCGTATTTGTTCACGAAATCGATCAGTTTACGTTTCTCCCAATTTAAGATGAGGCAGCGAGGGTACATGCCTTCGAAACATTCCTTATCCGTAATACGGAAACTCTTCTTAAAATGAGCGTTCATCAGTGGGCTGGTTGATAAAAACAAGTATGGGCGCTTGAATAGAAAAGGGTGTAACACCAAGGAGATTGTCTTGCGGAAAACAAATTTTTTCAAAACTTTGTATTCCAAACTCTTTACACCTACCCCATGCCACAAGTTGATACTTCTTGCATTACCTGAAGTCCAGAAATTGATATCCGTTATGCTGTTCGTAAAGATGTATTTATGGGCGGTCAGGGAATGGTACATTCCGGATATTCCCCATCTGTAAAACGAAAGGAACCCCAATCGACGGATATATTCCGCTTCTTTCTTTGTCTGTGCAATCCAATAACATT
Source organism: Tannerellaceae bacterium (assembly GCA_031284275.1). The sequence continues at coordinate 11,115 of JAITAD010000057.1, read as the reverse complement.
TTGTTGCCCTGTGATGACGGACTACGTCGATAAAGAAGTATTTGGCATTCCCTGAAAAACCAACATAACTGCCGAACACCCATTTGTTTCTATCTCTACGGAAGAAAAAAGAAATAAAATACAATGGATATTGTAGAGGTAAACAAAATGCTTCTCCCGCAAACCTCACAAAACGAGTAGGCCAATCTGCAGCTATGATTAGCCGATATTGTTTACCTATCAGCATGATTCAACTTTTTCAATTTTACATCAATAACCTCGCCACTCACAGAGGAGAACAAGGTATTCAACGCTACTGCGGCTACTGTTTCAGGACTCAGCAATGTATCTTCCGGTTCAATACCAAAATTTTTCACTCTCATGGGTGTTTTCGTTCTCTCAGGATTGATACAGTTTATGCGTACGTTACTCTCGTACCATTCTTCATTTAGGGCCTGTACAAGATTTACGATAGCGGCCTTGGAAGAAGAATATGTGCTGTAGAACGAGCGGCCGCGTGTGTAGGAACTGGAGGTAAATAACAACAAACTCCCTTTGGTTTCTTTCAGATAGGGGTATGCCTCCTTAGATAGGATGATAGCCCCCAAATAATTGACATGAACGCTTCGGACTATCTTTTCGTAGTCCATGGAATAGAGGGGTTCTCTATACAAAATGCCCGCCGCATTCACTATGGCGTCTATACGCCCTTCGCTCAAATAGACCTCTCTTAACGTCCTCTTTACAGACTCTACTATGGAAATATCGACTTGTTCTGTGGAATGACTGTAGGAATATACCCCCCCCCCTATTTGCGATAAATCACTATCTATCAGTGATTTAGCTGACGAAACAATGGCTTTTCCGATGCCGGAACTTCCACCAAATACGACAATTACTTTACCTTTTATGCTCTCTTTGGTGCGTGATGTCACCGTTTCATCTCTTGTTTCAATGCTCTTCATCCGGAACAATTGTTCCAGAAGGAACAGATCTTCCTTATAAGTCAATTTCATATTAAAGTGTTCTCCCCGTACGACTGTAATGGGTTCATTGGGAAGATACTTACGAACGACTCCACAATCGTCGGTCACTTCAAAACAAGGATCAAGCAACGCCAGTCTATACGCATCCTTTATTACGGACAGTTTGAATGCCTGTGGTGTTTGTCCGTTTCTAAGTGTGCGGCGTTCGGGTATATTTTGAATAAATCCACTCTCTGTTACTTGGATAATCGTGTCTGAACTGTCGATAGCGACGTCCACAGCGGCATAATGTTCCAATGAATCAATACAATCCGATATGATCCTTTCGTTAACCAAAGGACGGACGGCATCATGAAATATCAGGTTTATTTCACCTGCTGATTCATAAGCATGGATGGCTGATAAACTGGAGTGGCACCGTTCCTTACCGCCTTTCAATATCTTTTTCACTTTCGTGAAACTGTTTTTCAAAACGATACTTTCTATCTCAGGCAAATAATCCGGATTTGAAACAATTGCGATTTCATCAATACGGCAATGGTTTTGAAAAACCTCTACGGTATGCTCTATCACACGTTTCCCCGCTATTTTCAAGAATTGCTTAGGCAACGAATCATCCAATCTTTTCCCGCTTCCTCCAGCCAATATAACAGCCACATTCCGTGTCATCCAAACTTGCAATTGATTCCAAACACTCTCGAATAACCTCCTAAGGATATGGAGGATGCACTTGTCTTATGGGGTGCAAGTTCGGAATTATTTACAAGAGCGGGCGCATTGAGAAAATAATTTCAGGAGTCGGATTATATCGGGCGGGTGCGGAGGAGGAGGGAGTTGGCGACTACGGATAAGCTGCTCAGCGACATGGCGAGGGCTGCCCACATCGGGTTCAACAGGAAAGGGGAGAAAAGGCCGGCGGCCAGCGGGAGGGCGAGGAGGTTGTAGAGGAAGGCGAAGAGGAGATTACGGCGGATGGTAGCGAGCGTAGCGGTCGACAGGCGGCGGGCTACGGCTATCTTGCGCAGGTCACCCGAGACGATGGTCAGGGAGGCGGTGTGGATGGCGATGTCACTGCCGTGCCCCATGGCGATGCTGACTTCGGCGGTGGCGAGGGCGGCGCTGTCGTTGATGCCGTCGCCTACCATGGCGACCCGCCGCCCCTCGCGGGTATAATCCGTTACCAGCCGCTGCTTGTCAGCCGGAAGGAGGCCTGCATGGCAGTGTGGGATACCTGCTGCTGCGGCGATACGCAGGGCGGCTTGCTCATGGTCGCCTGTGGCCATCACCGGCAGGATGCCTGCCGACCGGAGGGTCGCCACCGCCTCGGCGGCGGTCGGTTTCAGCTCATCGGACAGGGCAAAGGCGGCATACGGCTGCTCTGTCGTTCCGAAAAATACAAACGTTGCCTCGCCCTGTTCGGCCATCCACTCCGTAGCCGGGTCAAGGGAAGCCGTCGGAAAAAGCGCAGGCGAACCGGCCAGATAATCGACATCCCCGCAGTGCGCTTTCAGGCCTATGCCGGGCAACGTCTCGACGGCCGGAGGATGCGGCAGCATGTTCCCCTGCGATGCTTCGGCCACCGCTTCGGCCAGAGGGTGGGCGGAAGATTTCTCCATGGTGAAAAGGATGTTGCGCCGTTCATCCGTAGGAGTGACGAACCATTTCAGGGCGGTTACGGTAGGGCTTCCGACGGTGAGTGTCCCCGTTTTGTCAAGGATGACGGTATCCACCTTGCTCAACTTTTCCAATGCACCGCTGTCCTTTATCAGGATACCGTTCTCCGCTCCGCGTCCGACGCCCACCATCATGGCCGTCGGAGTGGCCAGCCCCAATGCGCAGGGGCAGGCGATGATGAGTACCGAGACGAAGGCGCGCAATGCCTGTTCGTCTTCTCCGCAGGCGAGCCATATTCCCGCCGCCACGAGAGCTATCGTTACTACGACAGGCACGAAGATACCCGCTATGCGGTCTGCTAACCGTTGGACGGGCGCCTTGCTGTTTTGCGCCTCCTCTACCAGACGGATGATACTTGCCAATAGCGTGTCGGCGCCTACTTTCTCGGCACAAAAGCGCAGTGCGCCGTAACCGTTTATCGTGCCGGCGAACACGGTGTCGCCTGCCTGTTTGTCGGCCGGTATCGGTTCGCCGGTGATCATGCTTTCATCGACGGCGGAGCGACCCTCGACGACCGTCCCGTCAACGGCGATCTGCTCACCGGCGGCAACGAAAAGGATATCGCCATAGTGGACGTCCCCCCGTTTGACCCGTTTCAACTCGCCTGTGGCGAGGACGACCGTAGCCGTATCCGGTTGCCGCCCTGCCAGCAGACGTAGCGAAGACGAAGTATGCCGTTTGGCGCGCGCTTCAAGCAGACGGCCGATGAGAATGAAGGTGACGATAACGGCCGCCGTCTCGAAATAGACACCTTGTGTCAGATGTTGTCGTACGGCGGGGATGAATACCGCTACGACGCTTGACAGATAGGCCGTTCCCGTGCTGAGCGCCACCAGCGTATCCATGTTCATCCGCCGGTGTTTTGCCTGTCGGTATGCTCCGACGAAGAAACGCCGGCCGCTGACTGCCAGAACGGCCGTCGCCAAGACCCACATCACATATTCCGACTCCTTATGGTGCATCAGCGGTGTCATGGAAAGAAGCATCAGGGCTGCCGACAATGTTACGGCCAATACCGCTTCCCGTCGCAGACGTCGATAGCCGGCTTCCTCCTCCCGTTCTGCATCCGCCGTGCCTGTTCCCATGTCGTAGCCTGCTGCGCGGACGGCTGCCTGCAATACTTCCGGCGACGTCTGCGCCCCGTCATAGACGATGGTGACTGTTGCAGCCGCAAAGTTCACTTCCGCCGAGCGCACGCCATGCTGACACCGCAAGGCTTTTTCCACTGCCGAGGCACATCCTGCACAACCCATATGCATCACAGGAAGCGTCACCTTGGTACTTCTCATACGGTCGTTGCGTTTTTGAACAGCCCTCAAAGGTAATTTTTTGTTCCTTTGTCGTTCGGAAAACCAGACAGCCCTTAGGAACACGCAACGTATGAGTACGCAGAAAAGACACATGCCGGTATCTTTCTTCACCTCTCGCCTGACCTCCATCATCAGCATCGCTCTGGCGCTTTTCCTCTCAGGACTGGTATTTTTCACGCTGCTGATGGGGAACAAATTGGCTTCCTTTGTAAAGGAAAATATAACTTTTTCCATCGTCTTGCAAGACGACGCCTCGCAAGCCGACGCTCAGGCCATGCAAACCCGGCTCGCCGCAGAACCCTATACCAAATCTACCCGTTATATCTCTAAGGAACAGGCTCTTGACGAACTTATCGAAGAACTTGGCGACAATCCCGAGACCTTTCTCGGCTACAACCCCTTGCACGCCTCCGTCGAAATCAACCTGCACGCCGCCTATACCCATCCCGACAGCCTTGTACGGCTCGAAAAACAGCTCAAATCCCTTTCTACCGTTTCCGACCTGCTTTACCGACGGGATATGATGGAAGCCGTTCACGTCAATCTCACCCGTTTCGGGCTTATCCTTTCCGCTCTGGCTTTCATCCTCCTTATCATCTCTTTCGTTCTCGTGAGCAACACTATACGCCTCCTTATCTATTCCAAGCGGTTTCTCATACACACCATGAAACTCGTCGGCGCTACGGGAGCCTTCATCCGGCGGCCGTTCCTGCGTTACAACATCGTCAACGGCATTGTCGCCGCTGTGCTGTCCCTCCTCTTGATGGCCGCCACGTTCTATTACATGCAGTCGGAATGGGACGGCTTCGTGGATATCCTTGACATGCAGTCCCTCGTCCTCATCGCCGGCAGTATCCTGCTGCTTGGTATCCTGCTCTCGGCCGTAGCCACGCTCTTTGCCGTCAATCGTTATCTCCGCATGACACTCGATAAAATGTTCTACCTCTGATGAAAGGGTTTCCGCGTACTTTTTGGGTAGCCAACGCCATTGAACTGATCGAACGGTGGGCGTGGTACGGTTTCTTCATGCTTTTCGCCAATTACCTGACCGGTTCTTCCGATCGGGGAGGATTGGAGTTCTCCCAGAGCCAAAAAGGGATCATCATGGGTGTGGGGACGGGTATCCTCTATTTTTTGCCTGTTCTGACCGGCGCCATTGCCGACCGTTACGGCTACAAACGTGTCATGTTTCTCTCTTTCGTCATCTATGCCTCCGCTTTCCTTCTCCTCCCGCAGTTTAGTTCTTTCACGGGCGTTTTTCTCATGTATCTCTATCTGGCGCTCGGCGCCGCCCTTTTCAAACCGATCGTTTCCGCCACCATCGCCCGAACGGTGACGTCCGAGAACGCCTCCATCGGTTTCGGGGTATTTTACATGATGGTGAATATCGGCGGTTTCGTCGGCCCGATGGTGACGCTCCTCTTCAAGGACTCTTACGAGTGGGTGTTCTACGTTTCGGCAGCTATGATAGGATTGAACTTCCTGCTGCTGCTTTTTTACAAAGAACCTCCCCTTGCACCGTCCGCCATCGGTTCTCAACCGGCGCGCATTTCGCTTGCGAGCAGCCTCTTTGTGCTGCGGGACGTTCGTTTCATGCTTTTCCTGCTCATCGTTGCCGGATTCTGGGCGATGTTCTACCAGATATACTTCATGCTACCCGTTTTCATCACCCAATGGGTGGATACGGGAGCGGTCTACGATTTTTTCCACCATTATCTGCCGTTCGTCAGCACACATTACAGTCCGTCGCCAGGGGTGATGGACGCCGAGTTCATTACGAACGTCGATGCCCTGAGTATCATCCTTTTGCAGGTGGTTGTATCGGGTGTGGTGATGCGGATGCGTCCCTTGCGGTCGATGATGGCCGGTTTCATTGTTTGCACGATAGGGATGTCTCTTTCCGTGATGTCGCAAAACGTCCTCTTTACGGTTGTCGCCATCGTCATATTTGCACTTGGTGAGATGGCCGCTTCTCCGAAGATTACCGAGTATATCGGCCGTATAGCGCCACATGACAGGAAGGCCGTTTACATGGGGTTCTCTTTCGTCCCCGTCTTTCTGGGCAGCACGCTGGCCGGCATCCTCTCAGGCCCCGTCTATCAGCAGATTTCGGACAAGGCGCAACTTGCCGACCGTTTTCTCGATACGCCTGTCTTTCAAGACTTCCATATCCCCGAAGGCCTCTCGGCCAACGCCCGTTTTGAAGCCATCGCCGCCCATCTCCATCTTACGCCTGACGGACTCACCTCACTCCTCTGGGCGGACTGCCGACCATGGCGTATCTTTCTCGTTATCATGGCGGTAGGATTTGTTTCGGCTACCGCTCTGTATTTTTACGACCGGTCATTGGCCGAGGGACAGCCGTCCGACTGATGACCGAGAGAGGATATCAATTGGAGGAGAAAGACATCGGCGAAAAGGCCGGAGGGATGGATAGCCCATTGAGAGAGGCGGCCACCCGATTGGTATCCGCAATGTCGGAACAGGGCGAGGCTTTCGGCGTTGTCGGCGGGGACGTGTGCATAGAGCTGATGCAGATGCAGGAAGCGGAAAGCGTAGTCGGCCAGAAGGCGCAAGGCTGCAGCCCCTATTCCTTTCTTTCGGTAGGCAGGGATGATGAAGATACCGACGGCCGCCCGTTGGTTGTGTATGTCAAGGTCGAAGAGGTCAATCAGGCCGACGCTCAGATGGTCGGGTAAAGTCTCGATAACGAGGCGTAACTGTCGGGTATCGTAGACATCTCGGCGAGCATCGGCGAGATACTCCGTCAGGGTATGTCGGGAATAGGGGGCGACGGTGTTGCCGAGCGTCCACAAGTCGGTATCGTTCTCCCATCGGTAGAGGAAAGGGAGGTCTTCGGGTTCCAACGCCCGAAGTTGTACGGTTTCGTCTTTTAAGAACGCCATGTGATTGTCAGCAGGGAGGGGATAGCAGCCGGCGGGTGGCTGCGTTGTATATGTGGTAAGAGTTCAGTTTGCTCTTGAAGTTTTCAATGAGGAAGAGCATCTGCTCGAAGCGCAGGTCGGGGTGGCAAAAGACATAGGCGGAATAACCTTTCATGCGGCTGTGACGGGAGAGGAGGGTGGAGATGCGTTCTTTGTCGGTGTCCCAGAAGACGACGGCTTGCTGCGGCGGAAGCGTTTCCCTGCAAAGGACGCTGATTTCGGGAAAGCGGTCGAGAGTACAGAGTATCAGCAGTTTGCCGCCTCGCAGAGCGCTTTCGCGCTTCCGTTTGAGAGAGAAACGGGCGAAGAACGGCTTGGGCAGGGAGATATCGGGTTTGGACAGTCCGTAGTGCAGGATGGCTTCAGAATGGTAATAGAGGGTGAAGCCGCTTTGGGTCAAGCGTCGGGAGAGGTCGGCAGCGGCGGTGTCGAGCGGGATATCCTCTGCGAGCGTACCCGCCTTATCCAAAGCTTCGCGGCGGAGGAAGAGGAAAGGAGCAGGCAGTACGGAGGGAACGGCCGAACGGCGGCCGGCGCGTACGTAAGGCCGGAGTATCCTGACGCCGACGCCTCCGGCATCAGGGTGTTCGTCCATGAAGCAGCAGAGCGTACGGGGCAGACTCTCGCCGATAACGGTATCGGGTTGGAGGAGGAGGATGTACTCGCCGCGGCTTTGGAGGATAGAGCGGTTGTATGCCGCTGTTATACCTGCCGTTTCGGAGGGTTTCTCTGCGACGAGGACTTCCGCATCCATGCCTGCCACAGCGGCGCCGGCCGAACAGAGGCAGACCTCAAAATACTCCTCCTGCGGCAAGGGAGTAAGGATGACGGAGAGCTTGTATTTGTAATCGACAGACATGGCGAACGTCGGCGAGGGCGTTATTCTCTGGTACGACGGACGCTGCGAATGGGAGTGGATTTTTCAGCCTTGACGGCGGCAGCGTTGGTTTTCTCTTTCTTCCTTGATGAGCGGAAAGACTTCTCTTTGTCCGTCTCGGTCTTGGACGAACGGACGGCTTTTTTCCCTTTTCCGGCGGTAGCCTGCGTGGTATCGGGCTGTACCCAGAGGGCTTTGCCGAAGGATACGAGCTGCCGTTCGATGGAGTCCCGCGCCATGGCCAGAGAGTCGGGTTGCGGGAAAGATTCCTGCAAAGTCTTGTTCATCAGGTTCTCGGTTTTGATGATATCACCGTTGAACATACGCCGCCGGAAATAATCGTCGATGGTGTACATCTTGGCGTTGTTAAGGTTCGAGGTCATGATGAAAGCATCGGTGATATAGGGGCGCAGGTTCTCGTAAGGAAGCCAGAAGAGAGGGGTGGTACGTGACTCGGCGAAGTCGCCGGCGGTGGTGAGGATGGGGCAGAGGGCGACAGTCTTGACGTCGAAGAGAGAATTGTTACGGTCGAAGTACCATGCCTCCTTAATGTAGTAGCGCAGGACGTCTGCCGAAGGGATATCGTTCTCGTTGATGGCGAAGGCAGGCTTGTCAGCGGGGCTTTTGGCAGGTATCTCTTCGTAGAAGATATAGGCGCGGTCGAGGACATCCTGTCGAAAATCGACCAGATGGGCTTCGTCGAAGGCTTCGTAGCCGTCTTCGTACTTGTAGGCTTGGATACGGCCTTCGCTCATGAGTTCGAAGATGATGGTGAAAAGGTTTTTCGTACCGTTGATTGGGCGGACGGGGTAGTAGAGCGGGGCGTTGGCCTCTTTGGTGAGGTCTACCTCGCGGTAGACGATGCGTATCCATCCGGCGCTGCCGATTTCCCTGTTCATACGCTCATTGAGTTCCTTGGCGCGGACACTCAGTTCGGGGCGGCCGCTCTCGGCTTCGGCGGCGCCGGCCGATCGGCCACCGGCTTGTGGCGCGCGTGCCGACGGCGTACGTGCGGTCTGCGCCTGAAGCGGCAGGGTGAGCGAGAGGCAGGCCCCCGCCATGAGGATAAGGTAGCAGCAGCGGTTCATATCTGTCAGTCTTTTGATGCGGATACAGTTCATTTGCGGCGTGGCGTTAGCGGACGATGACCTGAATGGGAGATATCTGCCGTTCGACGCCATCAGGGCCTTTGACGGTTACACGTGTGATGTAAAGCTGTTTGCCGCGGGCTACGTTGCGGAGGAGGTTCTTCTGCCGCTCGGAAAACTTGGTGCCTTCGGCGACTTCGGGGATGGCGTTTCCGAAGGAGTCGAAAGAGGTGACTTCGAAGCGGAGGACGGTAAAGGGAACGTTGAGGAGGTCGTCGTCGATGGCGGCGAGGATACCGTCGGCCGTGAGCAGGTCTCGCTTGGCGATGGGCGTTCCGCCGCGGTACTTGCGGACGTTACCGTTGGCATCCTTATATTCGAGGTAAGGCATGGGGTCCGGCAGTGCGCGGACGCGAAAGGCGGTCTTGGCCATCTCGACGGTACGGCCGTCGGCCATGCGGGCATTGACGCTGACGACGGCTTCGGTGCCTACCGTGACGGGGCGGGCTACCCAAACGTCGCCGTTGCGGGTGAGCTGTCCGTTGCTCATCGTGGCGGAGACGTTGCCGCCGGGGATGCCGGGGACGGCGATACGTATGGGGTTGTCGATACCTGCATAGAGGACGTTCATGAGCGTGGGGGCGACGGTGGCGCTCGGCTCGGTGACGTAATATTCGCTGACGAACTCGTGCCGTGCCGTGGTGCCGTCATTGTTGGGCACTTCGACGTATCCGCGTATGGGGAAAGTCCCCGTGGCGCCGGTATTGACGGTGAAGAGGCCTCTGTTCTGCTCCGGCAGCTCGGCGCCGTTGACGAAGATGACGGGACGTTTGGTGGAGTCTACCGCCGAGAGGACGATGTTGGCGCGAAATTGGCTACCGCGCATAACGATCTGGCTCTCGGGGATGACTTGGGCGCGTATCTGATTGACGCGGTAGTCGCTGATGTCTACGCTGTTGAGGAAGCTGTTGAGGACTTCGCCTTCGGCGTATCGGATATCGCTCTGCAACTTGGTGAGCAGGGTGACGGCGGCGGCGACGGGCATGTTCTCGAAGAGAGCCGTCTCCCATGAAGCGCCTTCCACACGGCTTCGTTTTGAGGGAGCGGTGCTGAGGTTGGCTTCGATGATGCGGTTCTTGGCGGTATCTTGTACGAGGCGGGTGACCATGTCGCGGTAGGTGTCGATGGAACGGCGCAGGCGTTCACCTTCGCCGTCGACAGGCGAGAGCAGGATACGTGAGGCGGCTTCAAGGTTGTCTTTGTGTACGATATCATTGACGTCGCCTTTTTTGCCGTCGGCGTATTTCACGATGCGCTCTTTGAGGGTTTGGAGGTAGTTGTAGAGCGAGTCGGTGGCAGCCCGCACTTGTCCGCTTCTGGTGTACCACTCGCGAACTTTCTCGGGGTTGATGCGATAATAGGCGTCGATCTGTCCGGAGACGAGGTCATTGTTTTGCGAACTGCTGGCGATGGTGTTTTTCAATCCGTTCTCTACCTGCTCGAAGCCGTCGAGGACTTCGGAGGAGACGTTTAAGGCCATCATGGCAATGAAGACGAGATACATGAGGTTGATCATCTTCTGCCGTGGCGAATTGGGATTGTTGCCTGCTGCCATCAGTAGTTAAAAGTGTTAGGGGCTGCGGGTGCGGCGTTGGTGGTGAGCGCCTGCAAGAGGCGGGTATAGACTTTGTTCAGTTCGGTGAGCTGTCGGGTCATGCGCTCGGTCTCGTTGTGGAAGACGGAACTGTCGACTACCGATCCGTCGTACATCTCTCGGATACGGTTGAGGCCGCTGTTGATGTGCTCGATGGTCTCGATCTGTGAGCTGATACTTTTGAGCTGTATCTCGTAGATGGTGTTCAGGCCGGCGATGTTGCGGTTGAGGGTTTCCATGTGCTGAACGTAGTCGCGTGATCGCTGCGTGACGCCTTCGGAGTTGTCGGTGATGTGTCGGTAGGAGTCCAAGAGGGTGTCGGAGTGTTCGGTGAGCGAGCAGATAGCTTGGCTGAAACGTTCCATGTTGCCGGAGATGGCGGAGAGCTGGTCGACGTATTTCTCGGTCACTTCGGTGAGTTCTCCCATCTTGGATATCTGTCCGGCGGCATCGTTGAGTTTTTTGATGCTTTCGGAGAGGGTCTGCGCTTCTTCTTCCGAGATTTCGAGGGCGGAGAGGCCGCTGAGGTCTATCGTTCCGCCGTTACCGATGATACTGCCGCCACCGACTACGGCGCCGCCGCTATTGCTGCTGCCTGCATT
>JAITAD010000011.1 GCA_031284275.1 Tannerellaceae bacterium | reverse complement strand
CGCAACTGCTCTTCGAAGCGGGCGCGCTGGTCGATAGGGTCGTTCAGCTCGGAATAGGCGTTAGCCAGCTCCTTGCCGTTGACGAAGAGTTCGAAGCGTTCGGTGAGGGTAGGGTCGTTACGGTGACGCTTGGTGAGGGGGGACATCTCGACGGGATAGTCGATGATGAAAGTGGGTTGGATGAGGTGCGGCTCGCAACGGTCGCCGAAGATGGCGTCGATGAGCTTGCCTTTGCCCATGGCAGGGGTCTGTTCGATGCCGAGTGTACGACAGGCGTCTCGGAGGGCGTCTTCGTCAAGGCCGCTGATATCAATGTCGGCATACTGCCGAATGGCGTCGGCCATAGTGAGGCGGCGGTAAGGGGGGGTGAAGTCGATGACGGTATCGCCGACGCTGACGTGCAGGCTGCCGAGAACGCCGCTGCATACGGCGGCGATGAGTTCTTCGGTGAAACGCATCATCCAGAGATAGTCCCGATAGGCGACGTATATCTCCATGACAGTGAACTCGGGATTATGGACGCGGTCCATGCCCTCGTTGCGGAAATTACGGCTGAACTCGTAGACGCCTTCAAATCCGCCGACAAGTAATCGTTTGAGGTACAGCTCGTTGGCGATGCGGAGGTAGAGGTCGATGTCAAGGGCATTGTGGTGGGTGATGAATGGACGTGCTGCTGCGCCGCCGGGGATGGTCTGGAGGACGGGGGTATCGACTTCGAGATATCCTGCGGCGTTGAAGAAAGCGCGCATGGCGTCGAAAACGGCGGTGCGGCGGCGGAAGATATCACGAACGGCAGGATTGACGAGAAGATCGACGTATCGCTGACGATAGCGTTGCTCGGGGTCGGAGAAACTGTCGTGGGCGACGCCGTCGGCGACCTTGACGATGGGCAACGGGCGCAGGGCTTTGGAGAGGAGGGTAAACGCTTCGGCATGGACGGTGATTTCTCCCGTGCGGGTACGGAAAACGTATCCGTGGAAGCCGACGATGTCTCCGATGTCGAGGAGTTTCTTGAAGACGAGGTTGTAGAGGGACTTGTCTTCGTCGGGGCAGAGGGCGTCGCGTGAGACGTAGACTTGTATGCGCCCCTGAGCGTCCTGTAACTCGACGAATGAGGCGTTACCCATGATACGGCGGGTCATGATACGTCCGGCGATGGATACCCGTCGAGGGGGTGCGTCGTCGCAAAAAGTTTCCCTGATATCGGCCGAGTGTGCATCGACCTCATAGGCGGGAGCGGGATACGGCTCAATACCCATGGTACGGAGTCGTTCCATGTTATCTCGCCGAAACTGTTCCTGATCGTTTAACGGTGCGGAGTGCATTCCAAGTGTTTTTTGTGTTGGGCGCAAAAGTAGGAAACTTTCCTTACTTTTGCCGCCGGCTTGTGAAAGAGCAAGCTAAGCGGAGAAGAGGGAAGTACCAGAATACAGAGCATGAAGATTACGCATACGCAGAACGAAGCGGCTACGGCTTGTACGGTCACGGTGGAGGTGGAACGGGGCGACTATGCCCCCGAGGCGGAAAAACGGTTGCGCGAACAACGGGCGAAAGCCAATACGCCGGGGTTTCGCAAAGGGATGGTCCCGTTGGAACTTGTACGCAGGATGTACGCTCCGGCAATAGAGTTGGACGTGGTGCAGGGGATATTGGGGCAGGAATTGTACAAATATCTGCAGGAGCAGGGGATAAAATCGTTGGGCGACCCGACGCCGGCAAATGAAGATCCGAAACGGGAGGACGGGGGTTTTACATTCGTATTCGACGTAGTGCTGTCGCCGTCGCTGTCGTTCAGATTGGACAAAGGGGTGTCGGTGCCATACTATAAGCGGGAAGTCAGCGAAACGTTTGTGGATGAGCAGATAGGATTGTTGCGGAGGCTGTTTGCGGAACGTAAGGAAAAAGAGGGGGAAGGAGAAGGCGACGGCAAGGGTAGCGCCGGCGAAGCCGGTGAAGAGGAAAAGCCGGCAGAAGTCGCTCAGGCGGAATTGAATCAGGCGTTTTTTGACAGGATATTCGGCGCAGAGGCGGTGTCGGACGAGGAAGGTTTTCGTGCCAAAGTGCGGGAACGGCTGGCAGAGGCTTTCGAGACAGAACCGGATTACCGTTTCCTGTCTGACCTGCGCAGGCAGGTGATAGAAGAAATGGGGCACGTCCCGCTGGCGGACGACTTGCTCAAACGCCGATTGACAGACGTGCGGAAAACGGAGAAGTCCGGGACGGCGGAAGAGGAATATCCCTCGGTGCGGGAAGATATCGTGCGGCAACTTGTCGATGCCGAACTGTATCATCGAGCAGGTATAACGACGCCACCGGAAGAGATCATCCGTCAGGCGGAACGTACGAGCGTGATATTTTTTGCCCAAAGTACGGGGTGTTACCTGCCGCCGCTCTCCCTCGTTCAGCAGTACGCACAGGGGGTACTGACGAATAAGGAGAACATCGAACGGATGACGGAACTTGCCGCCGACAGACTGCTCATAGCGTGGCTGAAAGAGCAAGTCACGGTGGAGATGCGGGAAGAAGCGAAAGAATGATTACCTTTGACGCATTACGGGGTCTACATGCCGCAGGGTAGGATTTCGTTGCGTCACGGGATAATGAAGAACGTATAATAAGCTTTTGATAATGAAGAGGTTGATGTTTTTTGTCGCCGTCGTTGCCTTGTCATTGGCGGCGTTGGGTGGGTGCAAGCCCAAGCAGAGCATGTACCGCTCGGCCTACGAACAGGCGAAATCGGCAGAGAAAGAGCCGGTAGTACAGGCTGAAGCGGCTCCCGTGCGCTCGGAACGTATCCGCCCTGTGCCGGGCGAAGAGGCTTCGCGCCTGCGGCGTTACGGAGTGGTGATAGGCAGCTTCCAGAACAGAACAAATGCCTATTCGCTCAAAGAACGGATGGTGAAAGCGGGCTACAAAGCGGTGTTGGGCGAGAATGAACAGGGAATGTTACGGGTGATCGTAGCGGCCTACGACGACCGTGCTGAAGCGGCGGCAGCCCGCGATGCTTTCAAAGTTAAACATGCGCCGGACTTTCAGGACGCATGGCTGCTGGAAAAGATTTTCTGACCCTTCACGTTAATCGACAGCGGTTATGCGTGAACGGATAGCAGTCCTCCGCAGTGAAGTGGAGGGGCTGACAGCGGAAAATGCGGCGGCGTTGGAAGCGTTGCGGGTGAAATATCTGGGGAAGCGGGGGGCAGTGACGCTGCTGATAAACGATTTTCGTAACGTTCCGCCCGAAGAGAAACGTGAGACGGGGCAGCAACTCAATGCACTCAAGACGGCGACGCAGGAGCGTTTGCGGCAGTTGGGACAGTTATTGGATGGAGCTCCGACAATGGCCGAAAGTAATCTTGACCTGACACGGACGGCCTACCCGATGGCGGAAGGGTCGCGACACCCGATAGCGATCGTCAGTCAGGAGTTGTGCGATATCTTTGGTCGTTTGGGCTTTTCCATCGCCGAAGGCCCCGAAATAGAAGATGACTGGCACGTCTTTGAATCGCTGAACTTTGCGGCCGACCATCCGGCGCGCGACATGCAGGATACATTCTTCGTGGAAGCGCAGCGGTCGGATATCCTGCTGAGGACGCATACCTCGTCGGTGCAGATACGGGTCATGGAACGGCAGTCGCCGCCTATCCGAGTGGTTTGTCCGGGGCGGGTATACCGCAACGAGGCGATATCATACAGGGCGCATTGCTTTTTCCATCAGGTGGAGGGTCTCTATGTAGACCGTCATGTGTCGTTCGCCGACCTGAAAGAGACGCTGCTGTTTACGGCGCGCGAGCTGTTCGGTGCCGAGACGCGGATACGGCTGCGGCCGTCGTACTTCCCTTTCACGGAACCTTCGGCGGAGATGGATATCTCGTGTAACCTCTGCGGAGGCAAGGGTTGTGCTTTTTGCAAACATACAGGGTGGGTGGAGATATTGGGTTGCGGTATGGTAGACCCTAACGTGTTGCGCAACTGTGGGATAGACCCGGAAAGCTACTCGGGGTACGCCTTCGGAATGGGGATAGAACGTATCGCCAACCTGAAATATCAGGTGAAAGACCTGCGCCTCTTCTCGGAGAACGATGTGCGTTTTCTCCGCCAATTCCGTGCCGCCAACTGACGGGCTTATGTTACGCTTGCTTGCACTCGCCGGTGGCGGGGCTTTGGGGACGTTGCTGCGTTACGGAGTGACGGTATGGTTGGGGCGATTAACACCGGGATTCCCCTACGGTGTGCTTACGGTCAATGTGGTCGGGTCTTTTTTTATCGGACTGTGCTGGGGGTTGTGCGACGCTAAAGGCGGCAGTTCGCTGTTGGGGGCATTTCTCTTCGTAGGAGTCTTTGGGGGCTTTACGACATTTTCGTCCTTTTCTCTCGATACAATGGCGCTCATACGTGCGGGTGAAGGGCGTATGGCGATACTTAACATCGTGTTGAACAATGTATTGGGATTAGGTGCGGCGTTTGCAGGAGGCTATCTGGCACGGCGGCTTGGGGCTTAAACGTTTTTCCTTGTTTGCATGTGAATGGGTTGTGGTTAATGATTTAACTTCGCAGAAGTTTGGGGAGCGATTTTTGTAAGCACAAAAGAAAAGTATAGGGAAATTGAAACTTCTTTGCTTGCGGGATGTAAAAAGAGAGGTGAATCGGATGTCGTCGATGAATGGGGTTATTGTTTGCGAGAATATCGCGAAGGAATTGGAAAGATGTCTGGCTTCGCTGACGTACAACGGGCTTTTTGTATTGACAGACGAGCATACGCGAGAATTGTGCCTGCCTCTTGTGCAGGAAGTGGAGGCAGTGCGCAAGGCGAAAGTGTTCACCGTCCCTGCAGGCGATATATACAAGGAGATGGAGCAGCTTTCCCGAATATGGATGTTCCTTTCTACCGAAGGAGCGTCTCGAGACTCGATACTGCTTAATCTCGGTGGAGGAATGATAACGGACATGGGAGGTTTTGCGGGGGCAACCTTCAAACGAGGAATACGGACGATAAACGTTCCGACGACACTCATGGCGTCGGTAGACGCTGCTGTGGGAGGAAAGACAGCTATCAATTTTAACGGACTGAAAAATGAAGTAGGTTCGTTTTACCCTCCTCTGTATGTGCTGATAGACTGTTGTTTCCTTCAGACGCTCGATCGGGCGAACTTCCTCTCAGGCTATGCCGAGATGATTAAGCATGGGCTTATCAGCACGCCGACGCATTGCGAAGCTATACTCGGACTTGACCTTTCCGGTTTTGAATTGAGGCCGGATGTTGGACAGGCTATTGGAGCGGATTTGCCGGACAGGCAGACTATAGGCCGCAAGTCTCCTGTTACGTCGTTTTTTGGAGAGCTATCCGCCGAGAGGTTAAACGCCCTTGTTGCCGATTCCGTGGCGGTCAAGGAACATATCGTCGCCGCCGACCCCAAGGAGCGAGGTATCCGTAAGGCCTTGAATCTCGGCCATACAGTTGGTCATGCCTTCGAGAGCCTTTCATTTGCCGGACGCCACCGCCCTTTATTGCACGCTCATGCAGAGACAGCCTATCCAGACCAAACAGGACGAGCGGCAACAATGCCCCCTTTGTTGCACGGCCATGCAGTGTCAGCCTATCTTGACCAAACAGGACGAGAGGAAATAATGCCCCCTTTGTTGCACGGTCATGCAGAGGCAGCCTATCCTGGCCAAACAGGACGAGAGGAACCAATGCACCCTTTGTTGCACGGTCATGCAGTGGCAGCAGGACTTATCTGCGAATTGTTTCTATCACACAGATGTTGTAACTTCCCGATGGCAGACCTCAGCCGCACGGTACGTTTCATCAAAGAATATTACCCCCCGTTTGTTTTCTCGTGCGACGACTACGAGACGCTCTACACCTTCATGACCCACGATAAGAAGAATGAGCGAGGTATCATCAATTTCACCCTTCTTGCCGCCGTGGGCGACGTCCGCATCAACCAATCCATCGACAAAGAAACCATCCTCTCCTCCCTTGATTTTTATCGGGAAAGTTTGGGCGTGTGAGGGGAAGTATTACCTTTGCAAAGCCTTAGGGCAGCGGGGTGTAGCTCAGCCCGGTTAGAGTACGCGTCTGGGGGGCGTGTGGTCGGACGTTCGAATCGTCTCACCCCGACGAT
>JAITAD010000067.1 GCA_031284275.1 Tannerellaceae bacterium | reverse complement strand
AGGGCCGGGGCGGCGCTGTGGCAGATGCCGGCGGGCAATTCGTCAATATCTCCCGTGGGCGGTTCGAGGCGAACTATGCCAACGGGAACGAGGCAAGTACGGGCAATGCCTGGGGCGGGGCATTCGCCTCTTTCTGTCCGGGCAACGGCTGGTCGTCGGCGTCGGAAATCAATTTTGGGGGAGAGAGCCTGGTTGCCATAGGCCATGATGACGGCCCGCCACTTTGTAACAATATGGCGACACTCGGAAAGGGAAATGGTTATGGCGGCGCTATCTCCGTAACGAACGGCAGCTACCTGAGTTTGAGAGACCGTATCCGCATAGAAGACAATAAGGCCGATATGGGAGGAGGGTTGTATTTCTCGACAGAAGATAACTCGTCCGCCTCGGCAGGGTTTCAGTTGCAGGAAGCCATCTTCCAACGTAACAGCGCCGAAAGAGGAGGAGGGATATGGACGGAGCAATTGGGTTTTCTGAAAATCGTGGAACAACCCTTTCATGATCAGCAGACATGGATAAGGAATAACAAAGCTTCGCTGATAGGGAACAATATCTATCCCGTTGAAGGAGTTTGTGAAGTGACTATAGATTCATTAGCTCCTTTCGTGAGTTCCTGTGTGCCGGAATACGGTAACTATGCCGTGTTGCAGGGGAAGCCGTTCCGTTTCTATTTGGAAGCTCCCGCAGGGCGGGTAGCGATCGTTGTACAGCGGGGGATAGGCAGGCTTAATCCGACCTCCGTTCAAGGGAACACCTACGCTTTTTCCTTTTCTGCGGGAAGAGGAGTGACAGAGGCGGAATTGATATGTACGCAGCTCATATCGACCCCCCTATGGATAGAATCGCCCCACGCTCCGGTCTTCTTTGTGGGCGAAAAGGTACAATTGTCGTACACCCCCAATCAGTTCATAGCCCCTTATAGTGCGGATTCATTGCTGTGGGAAACGACGAATTACGGTGTGGCATCCATCAGCGAGACAGGGTTGCTTTTCGCTAAAACACCGGGTGTCGCATACATTTCGGCGGGGCTTATGCCGGAGTGTAACCCTAAGGTTGAGCTGCCGGAAGCTTTCCTCGGCGATGTGCATGATAAGGATATCATGAAGATATACGTCATTGATTCTTCGGAGTTTACACTCAGTGGGTATGCCGGCGCTGCACTGGAACATATTTACTACTACGACACGTCGAAAATCGTCAGGGTGCCTGTCTTGCTTTCCGATAAATGGGAAGAGGTAGCGGAGGAATACAGCGCTATCGAGTGGAAAGTCAGCGATGGTACGGTGGCCGAGTTCAAGCAGGTAGCGAATGCCTCGGGGACTATTCGCTTCAAGAAAATAGGGCATACGAAACTGACCGCCACTTTCAAAGCAAGGCCTGAGTGCTCCGTTACGCACGACTTTTTTGTCATAGACACCTTAAAATTGTCCGGCATAACGGATGGCCAAATATTCACTGTCGGTTCCGAAATACCTTGTGAAGTATCGGAAACGGGGGCTCCGGATGAATATGGGGCATTGGAGTGGTCTTTCTCCGATCCGGCAGTGGTGCGTATAATAAATGACTTCGGTAATCTGCTATACTTACAGATGGAGGCTTTTGGAACGACGACATTGACCGTTCGCCTGAAAGCCGACCCGACGAAGTCCGCTTCTGTTTCGTTTTCTGTGGCGAAACTGACCTTGAACCTCGGCGATGTCGTTCGAGTCGGCGATTGGGTAATCGGGTCTGCTAATATCGTGCCCGAAAACCTTGCCCAAAAGGCCGAACTGATATGGAAACGAACACCCGAAGACGCCTCTTTATCCGAATGGCATTGGAACGATAACAATGTCGCCCTCCATGCCTTGCAATCGGGGTTATTGACCGTTTCCGTTGAAGTAAAAGGCTCGCCTGCGTTAAAAGATTCTGTTCGTGTTCGTGTCATTGATGACATCCACATCGTTGGCCTCACCGTATTTCCTTTGGGAGAAACGGACACGCTGTTCGTCGTTTCTACGCCGGAGATGCCGGACGCTTACTACACATGGAGTAGCGACAATGAAGCTGTCGTAACGGTGGGGCGCTATGACGGCGTGATAAAAACGTTGTCTCGCGGAACGGCTACTATTACGGCCGTATGCAGCCGAAATACCGAGTTGCTATCGACACACACCATTCAGGTAAAGGATTTGTTCATACATTATGACGGCCCCACATTCTTGCCGCCCGGCGCTACAAAAGCCTTTACTCTGCCGGAAAGTTTCGACATCAGTAAGGTACATTGGCATTCCTCTAATGAAAAAATCGTCACTGTAGACCGTAACGGTACGATAACGGTTGGTGATACCACAGGTGTGGCCATCGTCAGTGTCATATCGTTGGAAGATCCGCTTGACGGTTCGGCAATGCAAGCTATTCAGTATACGATATATGCGGTGAGGTTGGAATTGGAAGCGTCGGATCTGCTGCTGAACACGCCGACGTATTTCCAAGTACAATCCAAGCCGTCCGATGTGATCGGTAGCGCAAAAGATGTGACATGGGAAAGTTCTTCTCCTACCGTACTCATCAGCGAAGACGGTTGTGCTCAGGCCATTGGTAAGCCTGAACAGGATGTCATCATCACGGTGTCTTTGAAAGCCAATCCTGCGGTGAAAACGACCGCCTCCGTCAAAGTGAACCCCGTGCAGCGACTGATTATCAAAGCTCCTGCACAAGGAGACGGATCTTTTACCTACAATATAGGGCAATGGTACGATTTCGATGTGGAACTTCTTCCTGTTGATGCCAAGTCTGTTGTACGGTGGTATAGCCTTACGCCGGATATCGTTTCCGTAGATAATGAAGGTTTGGTGAACGTGCTTGACGCCGGTACGGCGCGGATACGCGTAGCGACGCCGGACGACCGATGTGCCGATACTTGCGAGTTCCCTACCGTTTCAAGCGATATGCGGGTCGTTCTTTCTCCAACCATTCTTTCCTTACACAAGGGAGCAACGCACACTTTGCAGGTGGGAAAAGATCCGGAAGATTTTCCGGTGGATGGTAATCCCGTATTTAGTAGCGAGAAGCCGCAAGTGGCGACGGTAGATCCTGTTACCGGCGAGATCAAGGCCATAGGCTTTGGAGAAACCTACATTACGGTTACCTTTACGAGTGTTGCGAGCGGGAAAACGTTCACGGCCGATTGCCGCGTGATAGTGGAAAATCCCTTGACGGATATCAGCATTGGGAAGGATACTTTCGTGGTAGACAGGAACGGAGGCAGCGTACAATTGCCGATTACTTTCATCCCCTCGGATGCGACAAATAAAACCTTGGACATCCTCAATGACCGTCCGGAAGTCGTCACGGTAACTTCTACAGGACGGATATACCCCGTTTCCGATGGAAATGCTACCATCACGATACAGGCTGCCTACGGCCAAATAACAAAAACCTGTGTTGTGAAAGTGCAGACTTTCTTGCGCGATATCCGTCTGAACACCCATCATCTGACCTTAAAGAGTGGAATTACGGCTTATTCCCTGCATACGGTATTCGAGCCGGAAGACGTTACGGTGCGCCCCTCTTTGCAATGGACGAGTGGAAACCCCGCTATCGTTTCCGTTGATGAAACCGGACGATTGGAATTGAAAAGCGAAGGGACGACTTTCATCAGGGTAGCGGCTGTGGGATACACTTTCGTCGATACCTGTTGGGTGAGCGTCGTACCATCTTTCACGAGTCTGTCTTTGGATGCGACACGTCTCCAATTGAACACGGGTAGGTCTGCCCTCATCAAACCGGAATATACCCCCTTGAACATGGCGGCCGGAGATTTGCAATGGCGGACGAGTAATGCCGCTGTCGCAACGGTGGTTTCAGATGATGGGTTTGGCCGTGTGTCGGCGCGAGCTGCCGGAACGGCATTGATTACGGTGATGACGGAAGACGGCGACTTGTCGGATACTTGTACCGTAACGGTGGAAAGCCTTATCAGTAATATTGCCCTTTCCCGTTATAATTTGGCCTTGCAGAGAGGTGAGTCGCATCTGTTGCGGGCAGAAATAACACCCGCCGATGCTTATCGGCAGACGGTTACATGGCTCAGTTCCGATGCGTCGGTCGCCGAAGTTTCGGCTTCCGGTAATGTGACAGCCTTGAAAGCCGGTACGGCGCAAATCACGGCAAAGACGGAAAACGGTTTTGAAGGAACCTGCCAAGTGTCCGTTACTGTCCCCATTCAGAGTCTTACCGTGATTACGCCTTCCTTTGATCTCTATCCCGGACAGGATTTCGCCCTCACGGCAGAGCTTTCTCCCAAGGATGCTTCGGCCAAAAATGTGATATGGACGGTGAGCGACCCAACCATATTGGAGATACGCTCTTTCGACAACGGTAAGACTTGTTACTTCTACGCGAAGAAGTCGGGTTGGGTTTATGTTCAAGCGGAGTCGTCAGACCACAGAGCTGTTGATGTGACCTACCTGAACGTATCCAACGGTTGGTTGCTGAAAAATGCCGATGGGAACCAAGAACCGATTGTTGATGCGGTGAAGCCTGAAGTATCCTATAGCGGAGGTGTTTTGCGATTAGCCAATTTCACCGGTTTTCAGGTATACCTCACAACAATTCACGGAAAAATCTGCGGATCGTTTCGGGTGTCCGAACCGGAAGAAAGCCTGCCTCTCAACCTGCCTGCCGGCATCTATATCCTGAGCGCCCGCAACGGAAAGGAACAGGTTACGTTAAAGTTCATTGTCCATTAAGACAGAGCAGAGCGACGTTCTCTACATGGTGGGTGTGGGGAAACATATCTACGGGTTGGACAGCACAGACCTCGTAGGCTGAGGACAGGAGTTGCAGGTCGCGCGCTTGCGTAGCAGGGTTGCAGCTGACGTAAACGATACGGGCGGGGCGGGCGGCAAGGATAGCTTCCGTCACGGCCGTGTGCATACCCGCACGGGGAGGGTCGGTGATGATCAGGTCGGGGTATCCGTGCTGTTCGAAAAAAGCGGTTGTGAGAATATCTTTCATATCTCCGGAAAAGAAGGCGCTGTTCGTGATACCGTTGAGGGTGGCGTTACAACGAGCGTCTTCGACAGCTTCGGCGATATACTCTATTCCAATGACTTCGGCCGCTTGGGCAGCGAGGAAATTAGCTATCGTACCCGTTCCGGTGTAGAGATCGTACACCCGTTCTTTTCCCGTCAGGCCGGCGAAATCACGCACGATGCAATAGAGTACGTAAGCCTGCTCACTATTGGTTTGGTAAAAAGACTTGGGACTGATTTTGAAACATAATCCTTCCATCCGTTCAACGATATGGTCTTTACCGTGGAAGAGTATGGGCGTTTGGTCGGTGATACTGTCGTTGCATTTTTCGTTGATAACATACTGTAACGACGTAATTTCGGGGAAAGCTTGGGCAAGGGCATGAAGTAAGGCTTCACGTTTATCCTTGTCTTCGTAAAAAAAGACGAGGACGGCCATCACTTCTCCGGTCGAAGCTGTCCGAATCATCAGGGTACGCATCAACCCTTCCTGCCGTTTGGGGTCGAAAAAGGGATAACCCTCGTGAGCGAGACAGAAAGACTTGACGAATATCCGTATCCGATTGGAAATATCTTCCTGAAGCCAGCATTTGTTGATGTCCATTACCTTGTCAAAACGTCCGGGGACATGAAAACCGAGAACGGGAGAAGGATAGGAGTTGAAGGTGAACTCCAACTTGTTCCGGTAAAAGGTCTGACGTTCGGAACCTGCGATGGCGTGGACGTTGGCCGGCCGCACTTTGCCGATGCGTTCGAGATTGTCCAGGACTTGCTGTTGTTTGTAGCGTAGCTGTTCTTCGTAGGGTAGATGTTGCCATTTACAGCCGCCACATTGCCCGAAATGTTCGCAAAACGGCGCTATGCGGAGTTGGGAAGGTTCTGACAAGCGTACCATCACTCCTTCGGCGTAGTTCTGTTTTTTGCAGGTCAGTTGGATGTCTCCTACGTCGCCGGGTGCGGCGAAGGGGATGAACACGACCTGTTCGTCTACTCTGGCTATCGCTTTTCCTTCTGCCGCTATCCCTGTCACTTTTACCCCTTCCAGCAAGGGCAACTCTTTCCTTTTTCTTGCCATGCGGCAAAGAACGTTATTTTCTTTCTCTATTCCCTATGTTTTTTGCATACCTTTGCGCCGTTCTCACGGTTTAACTCAATTAATGTACACTGTATGGCCTCTTTACTTACCAAGTTGTTTGGGTATGATCCCCAACGAATGACGCTACGGACGGAGTTTCTGGCGGGGCTGACGACATTCATGACGATGTGTTACATCCTTGCGGTCAATCCCGAGATTCTCAGTGCGGCTTCTATGGACAAGCCCGCCGTCTTTACGGCTACCGCCCTTGCCTCGGCGGTAGGTACCATCCTGATGGCTTTTCTGGCCAAGTTGCCGCTGGCTCAGGCGCCGGGGATGGGTATCAATGCCTTTTTCGCCTTTACCATCGTTCTCGGTATGGGATATTCGTGGGAGGCGGCGCTGACAGCCGTCTTCATAGAAGGTATTATCTTCATCTTGCTGACGGTCTTCAACATCCGTTCAAAGATAGTGGACTGTATCCCGCTCAACCTTCGTTATGCCATCTCGGTGGGCATCGGGATGTTCATCGCTTTTATCGGGTTGAAGAACGCCGGCATTATTGAGGCCAATCAGGCGACGTTGGTGACACTCGGACGTTTCGACGCTGTCGCTACGTTAGCCGTTATCAGTGTGGTCATCAGTGCCGTGCTGATATGGAAGAAAGTAAGGGGCGCCCTTTTCTACGGTATAGTACTCTGTACGCTTATCGGGATACCGATGGGTGTGACGGATATCCCTGCCGGTTTCGCCCCCGTTTCCATGCCCCAATCCTTGTCCCCCACGTTCTTCAAGTTTGACTTTGCCGCCGTCCTCAATTGGGACATGATGATAGTCATCCTTGTGCTCGTTTTCCTGGACCTCTTTAATACACTCGGTACTTTGGTGGCTGCCGGAGCACAAGCCGGTATCATGGATAAGGACGGTAATATCCCCCACATGAAAGGCGCCTTGCTGTCGGATGCTATTGCGACGTCCGTCGGAGCGGTCTTCGGTACGTCTACCGTTACGACCTACGTAGAAAGTACTGCCGGTATAGCTGAGGGCGGGCGTTCGGGCGTGACGGCTGCCGTCACCGGTTCGCTATTCCTGTTGGCGCTTTTCCTTGCGCCGCTCTTCCTGCTCGTTCCCGGTGCGGCGACGACAGGGGCTTTGGTAGCCGTCGGCGTCATGATGACGACTGCTGTCAAGACGATGGATTTCTCCGACATGTCGGAAGCCCTCCCTGCTTTCATTACGATACTGACGATGGTGCTCACCTATTCCATTGCCGATGGTATCGGATTGGGGCTGATCAGTTACGTACTCGTCAAACTTTTCACCGGACAGATCCGTTCCGTTACGCCGACACTGTATGTGATATCTGCCCTGCTCTTCCTCCATTACATTTTCCCCTAAAAGAAGTCGATGACGGATATTCTTCAGGAAATCGTCGCCAACAAGCGCATAGAAGTAGCCGAAGAGAAGAAAAATCTGCCCCTCTCGACGTTGAGAGAGTGGGCAGGTTCCCATCTTTCCCGCCGTCCACGTTCCATGCGGCGAGCTTTGTCCCATGCTCTGCGGGATGGCAGTTTGCCCTCCGGCATCATTGCGGAGTTCAAACGCCGCAGCCCCTCAAAAGGGTTGTTGTATCGTGGGGCGGAGGTTACGGAGGTCGTCCCTGCTTACGAATATGGAGGCGCTTCGGTTTGTTCCATCCTGACGGATGAAAAGTTTTTTGGAGGTTCCTTGCGGGATTTGGAACGGGCGCGGCAATGTGTCAAGCTTCCGCTGCTTCGCAAAGATTTTATCATTGACGAGTATCAGGTGTTCCGGTCCCGTATCAGCGGCGCTGATGCGATACTGCTTATCGCCTCTGTTTTAAGCAAAGAGGAATGTCGCCGCCTGTCGGAACTTGCGACCTTTCTGCAACTCGAAGTACTGTTGGAATTGCACGACGAGAAAGAGTTGGACTACATCAACCCCTTCGTCGATATGGTGGGAGTGAATAACCGCCATTTGGGGACGTTCCATACCGACGTGGCCACTTCTTTCCGCCTTTCCGAAACGCTCAGGAACGTTCTCACAGGTGAGGCGTTTTCGCCCGAAACTTCGGAGGCGATAGGTAGGCCCTTGCTTGTCGCCGAGAGCGGCATAGACTCCCCTGAGACCGTCCGTTCGTTGCGTGCGGCAGGTTTTGGCGGTTTTCTCATCGGAGAAGCTTTCATGAAAGCAAAAGATCCCGGCGAGGCGTTGAAAACTTTCGTTGAGGCGCTCCGATGACAGTCAAGGTTTGCGGCATGGTGCAGCCTGCAAATATCCGTGACGTGGCAGCGTTAGGCATAGACCTGATGGGCTATATTTTTTATGCGAAGTCGCCCCGTTGTTTCCGTCCCCCTGCCGGAGAGGCGGTATTCGCCCTTATTGGCGGACGGAAAGGAAGCGTCTGTGTTTCTGTTGATGCGACGGGTACCGAGTTGTCGGACATGTTACGCTATCGCCCCACTTTTCTGCAATTGCACGGTAGGGAATCGCCTGCTCTCTGTCGGCAACTCCGCCGACAGGGCGTAGGAATT
Source organism: Tannerellaceae bacterium (assembly GCA_031284275.1). The sequence goes on along the minus strand of JAITAD010000067.1, from coordinate 5,329 downwards.
ATCAAAGCCATATCTGTGGCGGAGCCGGCTGATTTGGAACAGACTGCCGCCTATGAGGGAGCGGCGGACTATTTCCTTTTCGATACCAAATGCGATACGTACGGTGGTTCAGGGCGTTCGTTCGATTGGACGGCGCTTGACGCCTATGCAGGACAGACGCCGTTCCTGCTCAGTGGAGGTCTGCGTCCTGAAATGGCGGACGCCATCGCTCACTTTCGTCATCCCCGTTTTGCGGGGATAGACCTGAACAGCGGTTTTGAAACGTCTCCCGGGATAAAGGACGTTTCCCGAATAGACGCCTTTCTATCTTCGCTTACATCGGCATAGATTTTGCGAAGACTAATGTGTATCACAACCAACCGGAATATGAACACCGCTGAAGATATTTTATTTGACACTTCTCGCCGCCTGCTACGGACAAAGTTCGGATATACGGACGATGACGACGATGATATCCCTGTTTCCCGAAATGGGGGAGCTTCTCGCGGCAACATCTCTCCTGTTGCGGCTGTCGGCAGTCAAGGACATGCTTCGGACACCCCGATGTTGGACAAGTTTGGCATGGATATGACAAAGGCTGCCGCCGAAGGCCGATTTGATCCGACTGTCGGACGCGAAAGCGAGTTGGAGCGGCTTGTTCAGATATTGAGCCGGCGAAAGAAAAATAACCCTGTCCTGATAGGAGAACCCGGTGTAGGCAAGTCGGCAATCGTCGAAGGTTTGGCCACCCGCATCGTTCGTCGGCAGGTAGCCCCTGTTCTTTTCGACAAACGTCTGGTATGTCTGGATATGACTTTATTGGTTGCCGGAACAAAGTATCGGGGGCAGTTTGAAGAACGGATCAAAGTTATATTGAACGAGGTGCAAAAGCATCCGAACATTATTCTGTTTATCGACGAAATCCACACCATCGTAGGCGCCGGTTCCGCTGCAGGTTCAATGGATGCCGCCAATATCCTCAAACCGGCGTTGGCGCGCGGAGAGATACAGTGTATAGGGGCGACCACGCTGGCTGAATACAGGAAAGGAATCGAGGGAGATGGCGCGCTTGAACGTCGTTTTCAGAAGATACTCGTCGAACCGGCTACGGAGGACGAAACCTGCCTCATCCTGCAAAATATTAAAGCCAGATACGAAGAACATCACAACGTCAATTACACGGACGAGGCTGTTTCTGCTTGTGTCAAACTCACAGGACGTTACGTCAGTGACCGTTATTTTCCTGACAAGGCGATTGACGCCCTTGACGAGGCCGGATCACGTAGCCACGTGCTGAACGTAGTTATTCCTCCGCACATCAAACAGCTTGAAGAGCGACTCAGTGATGTCACCGAGCGAAAACGTGCTGCCGCCCAAGCACAACATTTTGAGCTTGCCGCCAACCTCCGCGATACCGAGCGAGACCTGCTCGTAGCCCTTGGCGAGGCCAAACAGGAGTGGGATAAAGAGATGGCCGCCAACCGACTTGTCGTTGATGCGGAACAGGTTGCTGAGGTCGTGGCGCTTATGTCGGGTATCCCTGTCTGCCGTATCGCTGCCGAAGAAAACAGCCGTCTTTTGGAGATGGAAAACACCCTCCGTCAGCAGGTTGTCGGACAAGACGAAGCCGTCGCACAAATAGCCAAAGCGATTCGTCGCAGCCGTACCGGTTTGAAGGATCCTAACAAACCCGTCGGTACGTTCATGTTTCTTGGGCCGACAGGCGTCGGTAAGACGCACTTGGCCAAGAAACTTGCCGAATATCTGTTCGGTACGGCCGATGCGCTGATACGTATCGATATGAGTGAGTATCTGGATAAGATTGCCGTCTCCCGTCTTATCGGCGCTCCTCCCGGATACGTCGGTTATGAAGAGGGGGGACAACTGACCGAAAAAGTTCGCCGTCACCCTTATGCCGTCATCCTTCTTGATGAGATTGAAAAAGCCCATGCCGACGTATTTCATGTCCTTTTGCAAGTGCTTGATGAGGGGCGGCTCACGGACGGCCTCGGACGGCGCATCGATTTCAAAAATACTATCCTCATCATGACCTCCAACGTCGGCTCGCGACAACTGAACGATTTCGGGCGTGGCATAGGCTTTCGAGCCTCCTATGGCGCCGATGATAACCATTCCCGTAGCGTTATTCAAAAGGCACTCCAAAAGACTTTTACTCCGGAGTTTCTCAACCGGATAGACGACCTCATCATCTTTTCTTCCTTGTCGAAAGACTCCCTTCACCGGATTATCGACCTCGAACTCTCCTCCCTGTACGGACGCCTTTCCGACTTGGGACACAGCTTGTCTCTCACGGAGGAAGCTCGAGACTATGTCGCCGCACAGGCTGATGATACGCAATACGGCGCACGTCCGCTCAAACGTGCTATCCAAAAATACATCGAAGACCCCGTTGCCGATTTCCTCCTCAGAACGCCTTTGTCCACCGGCGCTGTTCTCCGTTTGGATTTCCCTGCAGGTGAACCGCATATTGCCGTTGTCGAATGAAGATAGCAGGCAAGGACTTTAGTTCCCGTCTGTTTTTGGGAACGGGGAAGTTCGGATCGAATGAGCTGATGGGGCGCAGTATTGAGGCCTCCGGAACAGAGATGGTAACGGTGGCCATGAAGCGGCTTGACCCCGGCAATGAACATGACGATATCCTGAATCACGTCCGGAAAGTTGTCGGCGTGCAGCTGTTGCCGAATACCTCAGGTGCAAGGACAGCTAAGGAAGCCGTTTTTGCCGCCCAACTCGGCAGAGAAGCTTTCGAAACGAATTGGGTGAAGTTGGAAATCCATCCGGACCCCGTTCATCTGTTGCCCGATGCGGTAGAAACCTTGAAAGCGACGGAAGAATTGGCGAAACTCGGGTTCGTCGTCCTCCCCTACATACAGGCTGATCCTGTCCTGTGCAAACGTCTTGAGGAAGCAGGGACAGCGGCCGTCATGCCCCTCGGCGCCCCGATAGGAACGAACAACGGGTTGCGGACACGTGACCTGTTGGAGATTATTATTGAACAGTGTAACGTACCGGTGGTCATAGATGCCGGCATCGGCGTTCCTTCGCACGCGGCGGAAGCGATGGAGATGGGCGCCGACGCTGTGTTGGTGAATACGGCGATAGCCGTAGCGGGTGATCCCGTAGCTATGGCACGGGCGTTCCGTCTGTCCGTTGAAGCCGGACGTATGGCCTTTGAAGCGCGTTTGGCCGGACAAGCCCGCCATGCTGTAGCGAGCAGTCCGTTGACGTCCTTTCTGGATTGAGTAACGAATATGCGACAGACATGATGAGGATAAGCTATCCCGCCTCGCGGAAAGTCTATGCCGACGGAGATATCCACGGAATACGTGTCGGGATGAGGGAAATCACCCTCTCCGGCGGAGAGCCGCCGACCATCGTCTACGATACGAGCGGTCCCTATTCCGATGAGTCTGTCCACATTGATATCCGACAGGGATTACCCCGCCTTCGGGAAGCGTGGATAGAACGACGCGGAGATACTGAGCGGTTGCCTGCTTTTACGTCCGCATACAGTAATGAACGGCTTTGCGACGGGAGTTTGGACGCCATTCGCTTTCCCATCGACCACCTCCCGCTACGGGCGAAGGCTTCCCGTCCCATCACCCAGAAATACTACGCCTTGCAAGGTATCATCACGCCGGAGATGGAGTATGCCGCCATTCGCGAAAACCAACTTGCCGATCGTTCGGATGTTTCCACGTACATCACCCCCGAGTTCGTCCGTAGCGAGATAGCCGCAGGGCGAGCTATCATTCCCGCCAATATCAACCATCCCGAAGCCGAACCGATGGTCATCGGCTCCCGTTTCCTCGTCAAGATAAACACGAATATCGGGAACTCCGCCCTTTCTTCCGGTATCGAAGAGGAAATAGAAAAAGCTGTTTGGAGTTGCAAGTGGGGTGGGGATACGTTGATGGACCTCTCCACAGGGCGGCATATTCACGAAACGCGTGAATGGATAATCCGCAATATGCCTGTCCCTGTCGGTACTGTTCCCGTTTACCAGACGTTGGAAAAAGCGGGGGGCAAGATATCCGATCTTTCATGGGCGTTGTACCGCGACACTCTTATCGAACAGTGTGAGCAGGGGGTAGACTATTTCACTATCCACGCAGGCTTGCTTCGCCGGCATCTTCCTCTGGTGAAAGGCAGGACGACCGGCATCGTGTCGCGCGGAGGGTCTGTCATTGCCAATTGGATGATGCAGCATGACGAAGAGAACTTCTTCTACACCCATTTTGAGGAGATATGCGACTTGTTGGCGCAGTACGACGTCGCCGTATCGCTTGGTGACGGCCTGCGTCCCGGGTCTGTGAGCGATGCTAACGACGCCGCCCAAATGGGCGAACTGTCTGTGCTTGGCGAATTGACGGAGATAGCGTGGAAACACCATGTACAAGTCATTATCGAAGGCCCGGGGCACGTCCCCATGCACAAGATAGCTGCCAATATGGATGAGCAGCTGCGCTTGTGCCATGAAGCGCCGTTCTACACACTCGGCCCTCTGGTAACCGATATCGCTCCCGGTTACGACCATATCACCTCAGCCATCGGCGCCGCACAGATTGCATGGTACGGCACGGCCATGATTTGCTACGTCACTCCGAAAGAACACCTCGGACTGCCGAACAGAGAGGATGTCCGCACCGGTGTTATCGCCTACAAGATAGCCGCTCATGCAGCTGACCTCGCCAAAGGACATCCTGGTGCACAGTTGCGCGACGACGCTCTCAGTCGGGCGCGCTTCGATTTTCGCTGGCGTGACCAGTTCGCCCTATCTCTTGACCCCGAGCGAGCCATTGAGTACCACAGTCAGGGCAGTCCCGACTGTGACGCCGACCATTGTACCATGTGTGGTCCCGACTTCTGTGCTATGCGCCTTTCCCGTTCTCTGCAAAAGTGAGTACCCCGCTTTTGCGGCGATACCGAAGGTTAGACGATAACGGCGGACAGGGTAGGGAACCATCTCTCGTGAATGAGCGTAGGGTCGGTGCCGTATTCGGCTTCGTCGCCGGCGTTGAGAGGAGGAAGGTAGAGGAGGGGACGGTCAAGGAGGTGGATGATTTCGAGGGTGACGAGGTGGGTGGGAATACCGATGCGGACAGTGTTACCGTAAGTTTTTGAAAGGACTTTTCCTGCAGTGATGGACAGTTCGGGAAGTCCGGGCAACAGCTTGCGTATCCGAGCAAAAGTGTCGTTGTCCATCTTGATGTATGAACCGGCTTGGGAGAGGTCTTTGCAAAGGACGGCACTGCCGTGTACCGCATCCATACATTTGGCAGGGATAAGTCCTTTGAGGCGGCAAAGTTTCTCCGCTGCGCGCGGGTTG
>JAITAD010000021.1 GCA_031284275.1 Tannerellaceae bacterium | reverse complement strand
TTGTGGTAACCGAGGGATTCGTTGGAAAACTGCGTAGTGGATACCGTGGTATATTCCACAGCGGTGGTCTGTGTACTGTAACCGGCCAGAGCGTCGATGTAGTGATCGGGATGAAGTTGCTTGGCGAAGTTCAGCGTGTATTCGTACTGCCATGCATCGGTACGCTTGTTTCCTATTGAGCCGTAACCTTTGGCCAGGAAACCTGCTGCTGAGGAGGAGGGACCGAAAAAGTTTTGTGTAGAGTTGGCCAGATTGGTACCGGCGCTCACTTTGGCGGTCAGCGAAGGAAGGATGTCGTATTTGAAAAAAGCATTACCGATGAGGGTATTGGTGATGTTGGTGGATACGGTATTGACCAGATCGGATATGGCATTGACGGTGCGATCGCCATAGCGGAGGTCTCCCTTTTCGTGGACGTTGTTGTAATTGAAACTGCCATCGGCGTTGTAAATGGGTACTGTCTGAGGGATAATGATAACGTAAGCCAGAGAATTGGAAGCCCCACCTGTTTCAATGCCGGCATAGTCGGCCAAACCGTTCTGTATCAGTTTTCCGGCGTTAGCGGTCAGTCCGGTGAAGAAATGAGGGAACAACTCACTTTCGATGTTGAATCGTCCGGTATAACGTTGGAAGTCCGTGTTCAGAATGATACCGTTCTGGTCGGTAAAGTTACCGGAAAGCAGAAAGCGGGTCTTGTCATCACCCTTGCTGATGGTCAGTTGGTGAGATTGTGTCGGGGCAGTACGTAAGGCAGCGCTTTGCCAGTCGGTACCTGCGCCGAGGGCGTTAAGTTGTGTTTCCGTCCAATCGTAGAACGGACCTTTGTCGAACTCCGTGACGGGGTAAATCTCCTGATTGACCTTTGCCCATTCGGCAGCGTTGAGGAGCGACAGCTTTTTGGCTACCTGTTGCCAACCGGCAGAGTATTGGTATTCGATGTTCGTCTTACCCTTTTTTCCGCTTTTGGTAGTGATGATGACCACACCGTTGGAACCGCGCGAACCGTAGATGGCCGTTGCGGAGACGTCTTTGAGGACTTCGATGGATTCTATGTCACCCGGATTGATGGACGCCAGCGGGTTGAGGCGGTCGGCAATCCTGCTGACGCCTGCCGAGGTGGACGAAGAGGAGGCATCTTCGTAGATAATCACCCCATCGACGACGTAGAGCGGCTCGTTCCCGCCCGTTACGGAGTTTCCGCCACGGATACGTATGTTGTAAGCCGCTCCGGGTTGTCCGGAACTTTGGGTGACGTTGAGGCCGGAAACAGCGCCACCGAGCAGGTTATCGAAAGACGTAGAGAGCTGCTGCAAAGATTCTTTCGACACGGAGGTGATGGCGCCCGTCAATTCTTTACGCTTCTGCGTACCATAACCGACGACAACCACTTCGTTCAACAGCCCCAAGTCTTCGTGGAGGAATATCGTCACCGGTTCCCTGTTGTTGTGAACGAGCACTTCCTGCGAACGGTATCCTACGTAGCTCACTGTCAGCGTAGCCGGAAGTTTGTGTACCGACACTTGAAAGCTTCCGTCCGGATCGGATATATCGCCCGATTTCTCTGTAGAGACGAAGACGTTTGCACCTGTTACGGCTTCTTTAGTCCGTTCGTCTATGATGCGTCCCTCAATTTGCAACGCTTGTTGCGCCTCAACCGGCAAGCCGCCGATCGTCAAGGCCAAGGTTACGGCAAAAAGCCATACCTTTCTTGATAAACCCTTTTTCTTCTCCATAACCGCACGTTTAATTAGTTGGTGTTACGGAGGCAAAAGTATGTTTGCACTTTACCGGCGACAATACCACAAAAAAGGTATTTCCGGCCTGTGCGTGGTCGGGAAAAAAAGAAAGAGCCGACAGGAAGTCGGCTCTTTCGTATGTGAGGGATATGTTTTAGGGGTAGGAGGAAATTAATTAGGGGATGAGCAGTTTGGTGGTAAAAGGAGCGTCGGAAAGGGTGGGGGGGACGACGAGGAAATAAAGGGAAGAGGGGAGGGGGAAATGAGCGGTATGGTCGTTGGTGGGAGGAGTGATGAGGGCGACGAGCCGACCGGCGGGGGTGAAGAGTTGGACGGGACGTCCGGCAAGGTTGCGGAAATGGAAGGCGCCGTCCTGATAAGTAACGGTGGGGAGGGCGGTGGGGTCAAGGGCATCGTCGGGAGAGGATGTGCCGGAAACGGGGATAAGGGCGGTGGAGATGTCGGTGTGGATGTCGGCGGTGACTCGGATGGTAAAAGTAGTGTAGAGGATATCGGGGTGGAAGTGCAGGTAGTCGTAATCGTTACCTTCGTATGCGGAGACTTCGAGGACTTGAGAGTCGGCAAAAATATCGGTGGAAACGGTGACGGTGGGGATAATGCCAAGGGAGAGGTAGTCTTGCACACGGAAGGAGAAAGGAGCGCCGGCGTTGCGATAATAAGTGCCGGCAGAGGGGAGAAGGAGGTAGTAGTTGGCGTCAAGGACTTGTTCGAGGACATAGATGTTGTACCGAAGAGAGGCTTCGACAGCGAGGATACTGCCGCTATTGCTGGCGAGGTAGTAGGTGTAAAGATTGGGTTGGACGCGGGCGGGGGCCTGCTCGAAGCCGTTCACGGTGAGGGTGGGGACGATACCGGCATAAAGCGGATCGACGGAGAGGATGAGGGTATCCCGAATACCGGTGAGGGGGAAGTAGTGTATGCCAGGCTTTCGGTCGGAGACGACAGTGATTCCCGGTTCGGTGGTGATGAGCATGGCGAGGTTGCCGAAAGTGACGATAGGGGATAGGGTGGGGATAGCAGCGGCGGAAGTGGGACGGGTGACGGTGAACTCATAGGCATAGCGGCCGGAAGAGAGGAACTGGGAGGGGATGTTGTCCAGGCCGCTCCCTGTGCCGCCGCGCCGCAACTGTACCATGGGAGGGACGGTGTTGCCGGCGGCTGTTTGGAGTACGAGGCGGCAAGTCCCGCCGACCGGGAAGAAATGTTTTCCGGCGCCGAGATTATCGGCGAGATAAGCGACGCCGAAAGGCAGGCTCGCAGGGAAGACAACGGCGATGGGGTTGAAATCAAGGGTGAGAACACCGCTGACGGTGGAGTAGAGTGTGTAGTAACAGGTACGGGCGCCATCGGCGTCGGTAACGACATTGTCGGGAACAAGGGCTACACCGTTGAAAGAAACGGTCAGAGGGATACGGTGGTAGTCGGCATCAATGTGAAGGGTAAAACTTTTTGCGATAATGGAGGCGGTTATTACCGGAGGAGTGGTTCCGTTGGCGTAGGTGATACCGTCGGAATCGGCATAGGAGATACCGTCGAGGAGGGTGGGGAGGGTGAAAGTGTTTATGCGCGAGAGGCGTACGATTTGGGGATTGAGGTGGTCATCGGCTTTGAGGCGATAGGTGTATCGGTTATTTGTTTCGTCTGCTTCATAAGGTTGGATGACGATGCCGCCGAGGGTGAGCTGCGGGAAGTAGACGCCGCCGAGGACATCGGAGGGGGTAGTATTGACGGTGACGGTAAAATAGATGTAACCGTTGGTTGCGATGTTGTGTTCACCGGCGCCGGGCAGCCCGAAGTAAGAGAGGCCTTCCGGCAGTTTGGGCAGGGTGACGGTGCGGCTGTCGAGCGAGAGGGTAATCTCAGCGTCCTCGTCGGTGGGAAGCGTGTAGTAGTAGAGAGGCGGGATGGCTTTGACGAATGGCTGTTCGTTATTATTCACTTTAACGACGGGGGGGACATCAGCATACAGCCCGGGTGAGCGGAGGGTGAAAGAGAAAGTTCCTCCGATGGGGTAGTAGATGGGCTTTTCGTAGTCGACGAACCCGTCCGGAGTGTTTTCGAAAGAGATGCCGGAATAAGAGGAGCGAAAAGTTTGAGAAACGCGGGGTAAGGTGACCTTAATCGGGTAAGCAGCGGGGACGGAGGTGACAGGATGTTGTGGAACAAGGCTGTAGGTATAGGTGTAGCGCGCGCCTTCAGAGGTGACGGTATGATCGGTACAGTGAAGGGTGTCGGTATCGGCGGCAAAGACAAGGGGGATGAGTCGTTTGAAAGCGAAGTCGGTGAGGGTGAACGAAACAGAACCTGTGACGGGATGGAGAGGCGCCCTCCGGAGATAGGCGACTTTGGGGTCGGCCGTGACGCCTGAGGAGACGGCGCTCTCTATTTCGGTATCTACCTTGGTGTAATCAAGCGTGATGAGAGAGGCAGGGTTACTGCCGGCTTCGGCTTCGGCAAGGCATTCAGCGACGGTGAACTCTAATTTGGTGGGGATGGTGGCGGGGATGGTGGTCGTGAAAAGGTAGGCGCTGTCGCCTGTTTGTTCGTAAGCCAATTCGTTACCGAGGAACTTCACCACGGGACGTGCGTCATGGTAGGGCTGCAAGGTGGTAAGGGTGAAAGAGAAGATGTCTCCGGGACGGACGTTATACGTCCCCGCCTGATAGGATATACCGGCGGGTGGGGTGGGGAGGACGATGACCGTTTGGTTGGCCTCACGGATGGAGAGGAAGTTACCTTTTCCGGAGAAGTGGAGGGCGTAGTAGTATTCGATACCGTTTTTGACGGTTCGTGTACGTTCGGGAGTCACCGGCAAAATTGTTCCGCCTTGAAGTATCTCTACCACGTACGCCGTTCCGACGGTACCGAGAATGGCGAGGGTATCATGTCCCAAGGATATGGCCGTTTCATCAGTGTTGCGTGTGGAGTAGTAGAAGGTGGCATTACTTTCGGAGGAGGAGGGTGCGGTGTAGTTCTTGACGTATTGGAGGCCGATTTTTGCTAATTCGGAGGGGGCAGGGAAAGTGAGGTCGTGGTATTCGGCATCAATGTCAAGTTCGAGATAAGGGTTACCTGTGGCGTCGCCGAGTTGAAAAGCGAAAGTATAGATGTGCGTGAAATCCTCCTCTATTTTGACAGATTTTGTGGGGAACAACGGGAACGTTTCCGCCGTGGCAGTATCAACGAGGGTCGGTACCGGTACGACGGCGCCGGCATGGTCGGAATCAATAACGATATTAAAAGAAAAAACACTGTCCCGACTGTAAAGGTACTCTCCGGTGGTCAGCGGGAAAGAGAGACCGGGCAACTGCTTTGGGTTGGTTACATTGATGGTGTAATAGGAGGGGGGAGTGATGCGGATACGTGCGTCGGCGTCGTGATGCAACCGATAGGAGTATGTCTTGTCCGTAGCGGGAAGGATATCGGCGAGCTTGGTGTCCGTTCCGTCTTCAAGGACGGGTGTCAATTCAATTTCAACCGTCGGTGCGCCGATGTGGTAGAACGGTTCTTCGGCAAGGTCACAACGGATGGAGATGGTGTCGTCATTCGCCGTTTCACGGTAGGATATGAAAGGAGCGACAGTATCGGGTACATAGTAATAACCTTCGGGCAGAGCAGGATAAACGAAGGCCGACAGATCAATGTAGAAAACGGGTGTCATCTCCCGCAGAAAAGGAGCAGGAAAGAGGTTCTCTCCGGCTTTGAGGAAGTTGTCGAGCGACAGGGTGAGACGGTGAATCTTTCCGTTTTCGCTGTTGATGGGCGGTACATCGGATTCGGTCAGGAAACGGTCGTACAAAGCCATCTTGAAGCGGTAGTCTTCGTAGGGCGGATTGTGCTGCACGTAGAAAGTGAGGTATTCGTTTCGGAGGGTGTTGGCGTCGATGGCAAACTTTTCAGCGTATCGGGGTTCAACGGGTTGGAGGAACGGGGCTTGTTCGGTTTCGGGCTTGGGAGGCATTGCGATGGTGGTGAGCAGCAGAGGGTCAGTGAGGGAGATGTTGAAATTGTGGTCCCCTGCGACGTGGTAATAGTAATATCGTTCAGGGCTGAAATATCCTGCTTTCAGAGAGTCCGATTTCCATCCGAAGCGTCCCATTTCGGCGGCGCTCATCGGTTCGACGGCTATGCCGTTAGCGATAATGGCGGGGGTAAGGTATCGCGCTTGGGTATTGTGTCGGGCGACGACACAGAAATATACATCGTTATAGCCAAAGCTAAGGGGAAACTGCTTCGGGGTACCGGAGAGGAAGTAAGTGTTAGTCAGGGTCTCGTTTCCGTTGGGATCGACCGGACAGAAGTCAAAGCCCAAGGTAGAGGTATTTGCAAAAGTTATCTTGTAATGGTCGATGTTGGCGGAGTACCCTCTGATGAAGGTAACATGGTATGTAATAGAGATTGACTCTATGAGATCGTATGCTTCATCGTAGAGGAGAAAAGTGTCGCCTTCTGCACCATTTATACAAGCCGCTGTCAAGTTGACGGCCTTGTCAAAACTCTCGCCGTTGTTATAGGCAGAGAAGTCTCGTCCGGTAGTGGATACGTGCCATGTTTTGCCGTATGCTTCGTATGTTGTGACGGAAACGGCGAGGAGGAGTACGGTGGCGAGTTTGCTGTATGCGTTCATATTGACAGTCGCTTACTTGATAGAGCTAATTGGGTGCAATGTTACTAAAAATCTTTTTAGCGTTTTCTTTTTTTTGATATGGAGGTTACCAAAGCAACCGATTGATTCCTCCGCGCCGAATGTATGTGGCGGAGAAGAGAAGCAATGCGCCGTTGCCATCAGGGAAGACGTTGGCGAAAGGTGTCGGCGTAAAGTGTGCGGGCAGGGCGACGACGGCAGGCGCCGTCTGCCAAGTGATACCTCTGTCGCGTGAGCGGAAGAGGGTATTATCGCAGTCGCCGGCATCGGTACGCCCTCCGAAAAGCCAGAGGTAACCGTCATATTCGACAAGGGCGGCGCCTTCGCGCGGAGAGAAGCCGTCGGGGTTGTGTTCGCCGGTAAGCCTGACCCATGTCTCTCCGTCGGGGCTGCTCCAACAGTGTGCGGTAAGCTCATCGGCAACGGTTCGTCCGCCGGCAAGGAGGAGGTAGTTACGGTGCATGGCGATGAAAGTAGTCCTTGCCGCTCCCCGCTGCGGGAAATCATCGGGGACGATAGCGCCCGTTCCGAAACCGTCGGTATCCAAGTGGACGAAGCGTTCCTCTCCATCGATACGGGCGATACCGGCCAGTACGGCATCCTGTTGGCTTCCGCCCTTAATAGAGCCGAGAATGTACAGCCATGCTTCTCCTCCGAGTACTTTTTCCCATGTTTCTCCGTCGACGGAAGAGAGCAGGCCTTCGTCGGAGGGGAGGTAGAGGCGGCCTTCGTGGGCAGCCAACTGCCGGATATCGACACCGTTGATGCCTTCCAATCCTATGGTTTCTCCGCCGATCCGTCCGTTCTTGTCGGTGATGGGGATGCGTTGCCACCTGACGACCCCGTCGGCATTGCGGAAACAAGTCAGGAAATTATCGCCGAGGATGACGGTGGCGATTTCTGCGTCGGCTTCGTCGGAGGGACCGTCAGCCCAGACAGTCCAGGACATGGCTTCGGGTTCCTGTCGGTGGATGTTGAGGCATGCGAGGTAAGTCTTTCGGGTGACGCCGTCGATGCCGTAGACGATGATCTGTACGGGTTGTGCAAGGTCTACCGAGTCGGCGGCGGTCCACGTCACGGCGTTGCTTACGGTCGTTGAGGTGAGTACTAAGGTATCGGCGTTCGTTTCCTGTACGATGTGTATGGCTGCTACGGCGTAAGTATTGACGGTCCGAATGGAACAGGCAGCCTTTCCGACGATCGTTCCGCAAGGGAGGGAGTCGATGTTGAAAATCTCGCCGTTGATCTGGTCGATGGTGAACTTGGTTTCCGCCAGAACGGGGATGGAGTCGTGGGAGAGGGAAAAGAGGGCTATCTGACAGTCTTTGGGGATATCGACGTCGTAATCGTCTTCACTGCCTCCCAGACAGGAACAGAGTAGCGTGACAGAGGCTGCTATCATGAAGAGAAAAGGTATTGCCCGTAGGCTTGCCGTCCTGTGCTTGGGGGCGCTTGTTGTCCTCATAGGTTCGTTGTCGTTAGCTGTTCGCCGCAAAGGTAGTAACATTCCGCAGTTAGCGCCCGGCGGTTGCGGAAGCCGAAATATTGCTACTTTTGCGCGCCGCCTGACCGCTACGGCCGCATGGTCTGCTTCCAAATACTTACATCCGACAAAATGAAGATTTTACAGTCCAGATTAGCCAAATATGACTTGCCTCAAAAGGCTATGGCAGCGGGTATCTATCCTTTTTTCCGTCAAATAGAGAGTGATCAGGATACGGAGGTGACCATCGGTGGCCGCAAGGTGCTGATGTTCGGCTCCAATGCCTACCTCGGTCTGACGAACCACCCGAAAGTCAAGGAGGCGGCAATAGCGGCGACGCGCAAATACGGTACGGGATGCGCCGGCTCGCGTTATCTGAACGGTACGCTCGACATCCATGTGGCGCTCGAACGCCGTCTGGCCGACCTTGTGGGTAAGGAGGATGCTATTATCTATTCGACGGGGTTTCAGGTCAATCTGGGGGTAGTATCCTGCCTGACGGGGCGCGAAGATTATATCCTGTGGGATGAACTTGACCATGCTTCCATTATAGAGGGGCACCGGCTCTCGTTCTCGAACAAGCTGAAATACAAGCATAACGATATGGAGTCGCTTGAGAAGCAACTCCGGAAATGCGAGCCGGACAAGGTGAAACTCATCGTTACCGACTCGGTATTCAGCATGGAAGGAGATGTGGCTAACTTGCGGGATATCGTGTCGCTGGCAAAAAAATATGACGCCGCCGTGATGGTGGACGAGGCTCACGGGATAGGTATGCTGGGCAAACAGGGACGTGGCGGATGCAACCACTTCGGCGTGTCGGCGGACGTAGATCTTATCATGGGGACGTTCAGCAAGTCGTTCGCCTCGATAGGCGGCTTCATCGCCGCCGATAAGGAGGTGACGAACTATATCCGTCACCATTCCCGTTCCTATATATTCAGCGCAAGCAGCACGCCGGCGGCCATCGCTGCGGTGGATGCGGCTATCGACATCATGCTCGGCGAACCGGAACGTATCGAACATCTCTGGAAGCTGACCCGTTACGCCCTCGAAGGTTTTCGCCGCATGGGTTGCGAAATAGGACATACTTCGACGCCTATCATCCCGCTCTTTGTTCGTAACAATGATTTGACGTTCCTCATTGTTAAGGAACTGCTTGAGGAGGGTGTCTTCGTCAATCCCGTCGTTTCGCCGGCAGTGGCGCCGGAAGATACGCTGATACGTTTCTCGCTCATGGCGACACACAAGCAGGAACAGTTGGACGTTGCCATCAAAGCCATCGAACGGGTGTTTCGTAAGCATAAAATAATTGCCTGACAATGTTCGAGAACTTGACGGAACGGCTGGAACGGTCGTTCAAACTGCTCAAAGGCGAGGGGCGAATTACGGAGATTAACGTGGCCGAGACGTTGAAAGACGTCCGACGGGCTTTGTTGGAGGCCGACGTCAATTACAAGGTCGCCAAACAGTTTACCGACACGGTGAAAGAGAAGGCCTTGGGGCAGGAGGTACTCAAGGCGGTGAAGCCGGGACAACTGATGGTGAAAATCGTCCACGACGAGTTGGCCGCTCTTATGGGCGGCGAAACGGCAGAAGCGAACGTCACAGGGCATCCGGCAGTGGTGCTGATGTCGGGGCTGCAAGGTTCGGGTAAGACGACGTTCGCCGGTAAACTTGCGCTCTTCCTCAAGACGAAGAAAGGACGGCATCCGTTATTGGTGGCGGCTGACGTCTATCGTCCGGCGGCTATCCAACAGTTGCATATCTTGGGGGAACAGGTGGGTGTGCCGGTGTATTCCGAACCGGAGAACAAGCGACCGGTGGATATCGCTCAAAACGCCGTAAAGGAAGCGAAAAGCAAGGGTTATGACTTGGTAATCATTGATACCGCCGGCCGTCTGGCTATTGACGAGGAGATGATGGGCGAGATAGCGGCGGTGAAAGCGGCCGTCAATCCGCAGGAAACGCTCTTCGTGGTGGATGCCATGACGGGGCAGGATGCGGTGAACACGGCCAAGGCGTTCAACGACCGTCTGGACTTCGACGGCGTCGTGCTGACGAAACTCGATGGGGATACCCGCGGCGGTGCGGCGCTCTCGATCCGTACGGTGGTGTCCAAGCCTATCAAGTTCGTCGGTACGGGCGAGAAACCGGAGGCGCTGGACGTGTTTCACCCTGCCCGCATGGCAGACCGTATTCTGGGTATGGGGGACATCGTTTCGTTCGTGGAACGTGTCCAGGAACAGGTCAGCGAGGAGGAAAACCGCCGGATGCAACGCAAACTGGCGGGTAACAAGTTCGATTTCAACGATTTCCGTGTGCAGATACAGCAAATCAAACGCATGGGTAACGTCAAAGACCTGATGGGGATGATTCCGGGTATCAACAAGCTGGCCAAAAACGTGGATATCGATGAACGTAACTTCGTCCGCATCGAGGCTATCATCAATTCGATGACTCCCAAGGAACGCGCCAATCCGTCGCTGCTCAACACTTCGCGCCGCCAACGCTTGGCTAAGGGCAGCGGGACATCTATACAGCAAGTCAATATGTTTCTCAAGCAATTTGATTCGATGTGCAAGTTCTTCCAACAACACCGTAATGGGTTACGTGCTGCTGGACGGTAAAGCCGTGGCGGCGCAGATGCAGGCGGAGATGGCGGTCGAAGTATCACGCCTCACCGCTGCAGGGCGGCGTCCGCCGCATCTGGCGGCTGTTCTGGTAGGGCACGACGGAGGGAGCGAGACCTATGTGGCTGCCAAAGTGCGCGCCTGCAAGGAGATAGGATTCCGCTCGACGCTCGTCCGTTACGAGGCGGATGTCTCCCGTGAGGAATTGCTGGGGAAAATCGAAGAACTGAATGGGGATGAAACGGTGGACGGTTTCATCGTGCAGCTTCCGCTACCTGCTCATCTCTCGGCCGAAGAGGTCATCGAAGCGATAGACTGCCGTAAGGATGTGGACGGGTTTCACCCGATCAACGTGGGACGTCTCATGTTGGGACTGCCCTGCTTCCTCTCGGCGACGCCGGCGGGTATCCTCGAACTGCTCAGCCGTTACCGCATACCTACGCAGGGGAAACATTGCGTGGTGTTGGGGCGAAGTAATATCGTCGGTAAACCGGTGGCGAACCTGTTGATGCGCAAAGCTTCGCCGGGGGACTGTACGGTGACGGTGTGCCACAGCCGCTCGGCAGACCTGCCGCAACTGTGCCGCTCGGCGGATATCCTTATCGTGGCGTTGGGTTCGCCGCATTTCGTGCGGGGTGACATGGTGAAAGAGGGGGCGGTGGTGATAGACGTGGGGACGACGCGCATACCGACACCGTCGGCACGTAACGGTTTCAAACTGACGGGAGATGTATGCTTTGAGGAGGTGGCTTCCCGCTGCTCGTACATCACTCCCGTGCCGGGTGGGGTGGGGCCGATGACTATCGTCTCGCTGATGCGTAACACGTTGCTTGCGGGGACAAAGGCTGTCTATTCCTAAAAGTTTTTGTGATATGAACGTCATCGCTGTTGCCTCAGGTAAAGGGGGAGTGGGCAAAAGTACCGTGGCGGCCAATCTCGCCGTGGCGCTTGCGGCGGAGGGGCGTTCGGTGGGATTGTTGGATGCCGATATCTTCGGGCCTTCGGCGCCGAAAATGTTTCATGCCGAAGGTGAGCGTCCGTACGCCGTGCGGGTGGGCGACAAAGATATGGTAGAGCCGGTGTTGCGCTATGGGGTCAAGCTGCTGTCGATCGGCTTTTTCTCGGATGCCGACAGTGCGCTTATCTGGCGTGGGGCAATGGCGAGCAATGCGCTCAAACAGCTCATCACGGAGGGGAACTGGGGGGATCCGGACTATTTTGTAATCGACCTGCCTCCGGGTACGAGTGACTTGCATATCACCATCGTCCGGACCTTGCAACTGACAGGGGCTTTGGTGGTGACGACGCCTCAAGAGGTGGCGCTGGCCGATGCACGCAAGGCGGTGGCGATGTTCCGTAACCCGAAGGTGGATGTGCCGGTGTTGGGGATAGTGGAAAATATGTCGTGGTTCACGCCGGCGGAACATCCGACGGAACGTTATTACCTCTTTGGGTGCGGCGGCGGCGGCCGCCTTGCCGCCGAAACCGGTGTGCCGCTGTTGGCGCAGATTCCCCTCGTTCAGAGTATCTGCCAAAGCGGCGACGAGGGTCTCCCCGTAGCCCTGCAAAAGTCAAACCCCACAGGTGCAGCTTTCGTCGAACTTGCGCGGGGTTTGTAAGTAAGGGGGATGTCGATTGTTTAAGACGAATGGTTTGAATAATGATTAACTTTGCGGCTCACAAAAAATGATGATGACAGGTTTGTACTGCGAAGGGTTGTTGACGGGTCTGACGACGTTTGTGATTATCGGGTTGTTTCATCCTTTGGTCATTAAGGCAGAATACTACGTTGGGGTACGTTGTTGGTGGGCATTTTTGTTTGCCGGATTGTTGGCGGCGGGCGGGTCATTGTATGTGGCGAATACGTTTTTCTCGTCGGCGTTGGGGGTGTTTGCTTTCTCGTCGTTCTGGGGTATAAAAGAACTCTTCGAGCAGGAGAAAAGGGTCGCCCGCGGTTGGTTTCCTGCCAATCCGAAGCGTAAGCGGCGTAAAGAAGCGTGATAATGATATAATACGGATAAAGAAAAAGAGAAAAGATAATGAATATGGAACTTGAACCGATTCGTTTGGAGGGCATTGATCCGAAACGCCCGATGGTGATAGCGGGGCCTTGTAGTGCGGAAACAGAGGAACAGGTGTTGGAAACGGCCAAAGACCTTTCTTCCCGTGGCATTCGGATGTTTCGCGCAGGGATATGGAAACCGCGTACTAAACCGGGCGGCTTTGAGGGTGTCGGTACGGTGGGCCTTCCGTGGTTGCAACGTGTGAAGCGGGAAACGGGGATGTACGTCACTACGGAAGTAGCGATGAAAGAACACGTTCAAGCGGCCTTAGAGGCGGGTATGGACCTGATTTGGATAGGCGCTCGGACAACGGTGAATCCTTTTGCCGTTCAGGAAATTGCCGATGCGTTGCGGGGGGTGGATATTCCGGTACTTGTCAAAAACCCGGTCAATCCTGACCTCGAATTGTGGATAGGGGCTATCGAACGCCTTTATGGGGCGGGTATCCGCCGGTTGGGAGTGATTCATCGCGGTTTCAGTTCTTACGACAAGAAGATATACCGTAATCTTCCGCTGTGGCATATCCCTATCGAGTTACGTCGCCGTATGCCGAACTTGCCTATTTTCTGTGACCCGAGCCATATCGGAGGGACGCGGGAGCTGATCGCTTCGCTGTCGCAACAGGCGATGGACCTCAGTTTCGATGGTCTTATCATCGAGAGCCATGTGCATCCCGATGGGGCATGGAGCGACGCTTCGCAACAGGTGACGCCGGAAGTGCTGGACTATATGCTGAACATGCTCGTTATCCGGGAATCGGTACAGACGACGGAGAACCTCGCCGAACTGCGTCGGCAGATAGACGCTATTGACGAGCAACTTCTGGAAGTACTGGCGAAACGGATGCGTATCTCTCGCGAGATCGGAGTATACAAGAAAGAACAGAACATGCCGATTCTGCAATCACCTCGTTATAACGAATTGCTGGAGAAACGTGCGCGGATGGGTGAAGATTTGTCGCTGAGCGCTGAGTTTGTGAAAGCGATACTGCGCACGATACACGAAGAATCAGTGCGGCAGCAGACTATCGTGATGTCTCGGCAGGGTTGATTTGCCGGATAGGATAATTTATTTACGGCCGAAGTCAGCGGGGATTTCTCCCCATTGGGGGGTGTTCCATTTGAGGATGGGGTTGGCGTAGGCGTGTTCATGGAGCCAATTGACGGCGCGGAACAGATGGTGGTGTACACGTTCGGTGTCGGCATTACGCACCAGCGTGGTGGCGGCTCGCCGTTTGCGTATCCAGGTCATGGCCGTTTGGCTGTCGGTATAGACAGGGGTGTTGGGTAACTGCTTTCCGGCAAGGTAGGCAAGGGCGTGCACGATGGCGAGAAACTCTCCGATGTTGTTGGTGGCGAGGGGATAGGTGATGTGGAAGAGCACTTGTCCGGTGGCAAGGTCTACGCCGCGGTATTCCATCCGCCCCGGGTTGTGGGAACAGGCGGCATCAACGGCAATGGCATTCTTCTCGTAAGGGAGCATAAGGTAGAATGGGCTATCGGAAACGTGCACCATCCCAAGTGTAAGTATGGGGTGGCGTGAGGAAAGGAGTGAGGGCGATACGGCGAGATTCGTCAAGATAGAGCGGGGTGGTATAGGTGGCGGAGAGGGTGACGGCCTCCGGACTGAGACGGTAATGGATGAGAAGGATATCCAGATAAGCGAGGAGGTCGGCGGGTGGGGTAGGGGAGGAAAGGAGGAAGTCGGAAGGAATGGGCGGGGTAAAAAAGAGTGAGGCGTCAAGCGGCTTCCATCCGGTGGTGAAGAAAGCGATACGGCTGTCGGGGACAGGTGCGCTGACGGTGGTGACAAGGCAAAGGATGGCAGCAGTGTCGGCCAGCGGGAGGAGTTTAAGCTCGAAAGTGGCGGAGGTGGTAGTCCGGAGGAAGAGATAGTCGGAGGTGAGCGTCTGCAAATGGGAGAAACCTTTGAGGAGGTTTTGCAGGCGGGCTTCCTTGCCGGCGCGGTAGAGGCCGATGAGGTCGCGTCGCCAAGCTTCGTCCAGCAAAGGGAGCATATCGGACGGGATAGAGATGAAGAGTTGGGCGATGTCAGGCGGGGTATAAGAAACTGCTGCTGCGTTTGGACGCAGACACGGCAAACAACAAACGACAAGGACGACGAACAAAAACCGCCCAAGCCGGTAGATGGAAGAGGGGATAGTCACCACGAAAGGGATTATCGTACCAACAGCTTGGTGGTGAAAGGTTTACCGTCTGGCGAAGTGGCGGTGAGGAGGTAAACGCCGGCGGTGAGTGAAGGTACGGTGATGGATACCTCATCGGCGCTGACCTGACAAGGGGCGGCAATCGGACGCGCAGCGAGGGTGAAAAGGGTGACGGTGTAACCGTCAAGCCCGTTCAGATGCAACGCTCCGTTGCTATAGACGACTCGGGGTTGGATAGCGGCCGGTGCAACGCCGATGGAAAGGCCGGCGTTACCGAGCTTGCGGGTAGCAGAAGCGAATCCGTCGAAACTTGTTGCGGTGAGATACACAGGCTGCTCGCGGAGCGCCCTGATGACACAGGAAAGGGAAGAGGTTTGCTCGGGGACGATGTGTGCGGCGGAGTCGTTGTCGATAGTCCAGACGACTTCCTGAGCATAAGTGAAATCGGGGTCCAAAACGGCTTGAAAAGTGTACAGCCTGCCGGGTATCCAATTGAAGTCGTCACCGGTAATAGTGACATGAGTAGCAACGTCTTGCACGTAGAAACGGAAGAGGTCTTCCATCTCGGGACGGTCATTGAACCAAGCACGGTAAGAGGAAACGCCTCTCCGCAGAGCAGTTAGCTGATAGCCATCAAGACGCGCTACTTCGGGATTCAGCACTTCGGAGTGAATGGCGTAATAAGAAGGAATGTAGTCGGGGACGGTGACAATGCTGACCGTCAAATGTCCATTGGGGGACATGATAGCGTGCGGAGGAGAAACATTGACGTGCAACGTGGCCACATAGACGGTATGCTGTTGTACTTTGTCCTGAAAATTAGCTTCGATGACGATACGTCCGGCTTTGGAGGTTATCAGCGTGCCGTATTGGTCGATGACTCCCAATGATCCGCCTTCGGCAAGTCGCCAAGTAAGATAACCGTATTCACAGAGGAGGGTAGTGACGGTGTCGCCGAAAGAGAGCGTAGGTTGAAGCGTGTCGCCGGGGATAAGGAGGTTGTCGGCACGGGAGAAAGTGAAGTTTGTCGGCTGCGGGATGGTAGAGAGGTAGAGCGTTCCTTCTTTCCATGCGAAATCGGAAAGGAAAGCGGTGAGCCGATAGCCTCTCCAATAAGCGGCCATCTTGGCTATCGGTGCGGTGACGGGCGCCGGACTGTCCTCGACGACAAAGAGGGGATAGTTGTTCAAGCCGTTGAACCAAACTACGGCAAGCTCGTCTTGGATGGATAGTTTACCGGCAGACCACGGAGTGGTCGGAAGTTGCAGGATGATGGCATTATCCAAAGCGAGGCTGTCGGCCGTGAGGGCGACGGCGGCGATGGAATCGGTAAGGGTTACGTCTCCCAAAAAGCGGATACTTTGTTCGAAAGAGGCGTTACTGAGGGTGAGCGCTTTGGAGTGGATGATGGCGGAGTCGGTGGAAACGAGTCCGATGACTTCAATATCTTCGAACGTATAGGCCAATGGGTCGGTAACTCCGTTTTTCCTCTTGTCCAAGCGGAAGGCTATACCGTCGCTTGCGACTTGGATACCGGAGAAAGTGCCGGCTTTGGACGTTCCCCATATTTCATCACCGACGAACCCACCATAGATATGGGCGTTGTTGGGAACGGTGAGGGTATTGTCAAGGAGGTGAAGGCCTTCGTGGAGGAAGATATTACCGCTACGGTTCTCGTCACCGACGGTGGAAAGGGCAGGGGCGAGGGTACGGTAAGCTTTGCCCCATGAGGTACCGTCGTTGTCATCGCTCCCGTTGATGGGATCAACATAGGCATGACGGATGATGATGATATTGAGGGTACCGGCGTTAAGAAAAGCGGTGCCGCCAAAAGAAGCTTCGTTACCGATTCGGACAGTACCGGAGAGAGAAGGACAGTTAGCGAAAGAATAGGGGTAGATGTTGGTAATCCCGACATGGAAAGACAAGGTCTGTATACCGGTGGCTTGGAAGACGCCCTCAGTA
Organism: Tannerellaceae bacterium; assembly: GCA_031284275.1. Next base: position 9,024 of record JAITAD010000021.1, on the reverse strand, counting down.
TAGTTCTTTCCGTTGGGGCTATAAGCGTTGGGGTCGGCGAGGGTAGCTCCGCCGATAATTGTCACTCCCCGCGGTATGACGACGTCACCGTGCAGCATCTTACAGTTGGCGAAAGCTGCCTGAGCGAGGACTTCCAAAGTTTCGGGCAGGTTGATGGAGAGGTTTAAGCCGGTACAGTTACGGAAAGCGGCTACACCGATACTTTTTATACCGTCCAAAGCGGGGAGCACACTGAAACCGATACAGGAATCGAAAGCGGCGGTTCCGATGGCCGTCACCGCTTCCCAAGTGATGCTACCCAGATGGTAGTTGAAAGAGAAAGCGCTGTCGGGTATCTCGTTAATGGCAGCGGGGATGCCGATGTGCCCCGTGAGGTTACAGCGGGTGAAAGCGGCGGTGCCTAACCGAAGCAAATCTGCGGGAAGCGTTACCGTTCCGGTGAGGTCGTGACAGTTACCGAAAGCATGCTTCCCGATGGATTCGAGGGACTCGGGGAGGCTCAGGGACGTAAGGCCTGTACGTGCGAAAGCGTAATTGCCAATCTCGATAAGCGAAGATTCATCGGAGAACGTTATGTTTTTCAGGGAGGAACAATTCAGGAAAGCGCCGTCGCCAATAACGCGCAGCGTAGAGGGGAATGTAATGGCGTTGGTGAGGTAGATGCAACCGTCGAAAGCGTTGTGGTGGATGTATTCGAGGTTTTTGGGGAAGACGATGGAACGCAGGGGAGAAACGGGTTGCCCCTCTTTCCTTTTGAAAGCTTCGGCGGGAATCTCGTTGTAGGAGACAGTAACCTCTTGGAGGTTGAGATTTTCGAGGAGAGGCATTTGTGTGAGTACCAGAAAGTCTCCGGCGGAGAGATCGCCTGTAAGGGTCAGATCGGTGATGGTGGTGATGTCCGCACCGAGGAGATTGCTGAGCTGCCCTGGAGTGACGTGGTGGGTCACGGCGTTGGCCGTTACCGACAACAAGGCAGAGACAAGCAGGAAGAAAACGCCCCGTTTCATATATACGTAAGGTGTTGCATGCATAGCGTGGTGGGGATTTTACTTGACGACGAACTTATGTGTACGTGTAACTGCGCCTGTGGTACGGAGGAGGTAAAGGCCGGCGGGAAGGTCAAAGGATTGCGCAAAACGATTACCCTGTATAGGGAAATCGGCTTTGACAGCTCCTGCGGCGGAAAGTATCTGTCCGTGGTAAGCGTCCAGACCTTGCAGGTGGAGGATACCATCGCTGTAACGTATGCCTACGGGGTTGGAATCCACACCGGACAGGGCAGTGGCCGCCTTGACGACTTTGATGGTATAGAAAAGTTCCAGATCGCTACCATCGACGGTTTTGATGTGCAGGACGGTAGCTCCTTCGGACAAAGTTCGGATGCGGCAGGATGTTTCGGTTTGGTAAAAGATTTCAGCGATGAAAGGGTTGTCGATGAACCAGGAAACGGCTTTCGTGGCGGCATCTTCGGGCAAGAAAGAGATGTCAATATCGACAGCTCCGCCGATCGGTACCTCACCGAGGGCAGAAGACTGGAGGCTGATGGATTTGACGAGGCGGCTCACTTTGATGGGGAAAGTGACGCCCGCAGGAGCGTGTCCCCGTACGGAAGCAGTGATGACGACCTCGCCGGAAAGTCCGAAAGTTTGTATGCGCCCATTCTCATCAACGGTTGCGATTGTAGGGTCGCTACTTACCCAGTCGATGGCGGCGTCAGGGAGATAGGAGGGGTAGATGGTGACGTCAAGGATGGTGTCGGCGTAGAGGCCGAGCGTTGCGGGGTGAGGAGCAGGGACGACTTTGACGATGTAGACGGTGATTTCGGTACGGTCGAGGGTAGCGGCGGTGACCGGGTCATGGGCGATAGCGGTGATGGTGACGATTCCGGGATCGCTACCGGGGGTGATGCGGCCGTTGTCATCGACCTCAGCCACAAGAGGCATATTGGATATCCATTCGAGGGTGGCATAGTCAAGAACGGCCGGGAACTCACAACTGATATCAAGTTGGAAAGCATCACCGTCGGGGGCGAGGGTAGGGGAGTTGGGATTGATGATGAGGTCTGTGATATGGGGGACGGTAGTGACGGCAAGGAGGCTGTCGCCATTACCGCCGTCAATACGTTCCCATGTGAAAGAGGCGTTAGGGTCTTCACGGTAACCCGATGAGAGGACGATTAAGGAAGCGAAGTCATCCGTCACTAAGGTCGTAGCGGATAAGAGGGGGTAGTTTTCAAGAGGTGTCCAAGGATTACGCAGGAAGGCAAGTTTCTTGGTGATGACGACGGTATCCGCTGTGATTTGGAACTTGTCGGTCAAGTCCAATTCCGCCCAGTCGAAAGTAAGGCGGCCATCGGTGTGGATAAGATGCGGAGTGCGGTGGATGTCGGCAGTGGGCTGCTCGTCCCCGAGTGTCAAGGTTTCGTTGAAAGTGACATTGCCGGAGAGGCTGTATGTGGTATCGCGGAAGTGGGCGTTGACGAAAGTGACGCCATTACCCTCTCCTTTGAGGGCAAAAGGAGAATTGTCGGCTTCGAAGTCCCTTATGGTGACGTTTTCGAGGACGATATGCTTAACTCCCGCTACTTTGAAAGCGGAGAAAGGACCATCGGCGCGTATCAGCGGTGCGCTACCGCCGGGACGGAGGTAGTAACTCTTGCGTTCATCGGCGCTGAACCCGCCGCGGATGGTCAGGGTATCGAAATCAATCGTGATGGTACGGTTGAGCCGAACAGCCTCACCGTTGTCGGACTCGGCGAGGTAGATGACAGGTTTCCATCCGTTTCCTATGTTGGCTTTGAGGCTGTCGAAAGCTGTTTCGATGGAACGGAAAGCCGTTTCCCACGTCTTGCCGTCAGTGATGTCGTTATTGTTCGCCGGATTGACGTAAAGGGTCTGTGGCAAGCCGGTATAATGCAGGTCTGCATCTTTCCCCAGATAGTGGATATATTGGCTGCCGGGGAAAGGAGCGGGAGGGAGATAGGAACAGTCGGCAAAGGTTCCTTCGTAAAGGTAGTGGTACTGCGGCGCAGCGTCATCGTCGAAATATACGGCAGTGAAGCCCGTACCCCGAAAGGCGCCTTCGATGCTATTGTTGGCGAGGGTGTAATAGCGTGAGAAATCATAACTGCCCCAGATGAAGTTGCGCAGGTAGAGGCCTGTCTGGGTACTGAATCCATCGGCAGATCCGGTGGTACCGATAACTTGCCCGATGTGGGTGAGCGCTGCGGGGAGTACAAGGGTACCGGTCAGCGAACGGCAACCGGAGAATGCTGCCTGTCCGATTTCTGTGATGGCGGGGTTGAGTTTGAGGATACCATTAAGGTGTGCACAATTGCGGAAAGCCCCCATGCCGATATGGCTGACGTGGGTGAGGTCAAGTTCACCGGCGGATGTGTGGAGAAGCGAGTCGCCATCGAAAGCGGAAGCTCCGATGACGAGGGTTTTACCGGCGGCCGGAGTGGGCAGGGTAAGCACACCGTTCAACCCCGAGCAGTTGGCGAAAACGCCGTTGGGGATGAAAGTGATGCCGTTGGGGATGGTCAAGTTACCGGTGAGTCCGGTACAGCCTGAAAAAGCGCCGGCCGTCCCGCTATGCAGGCGTTCCCACTCGTCGGCGCCGCTTCCCAGACGTGAGGTATCGATGGCCATCCACTCATCGCCGAGCGATATCAGTCCGGAAGGGAGGTTTAGCGGGCCTTTAAGTTTCTTACAATGGAAGAAAGCCATAGACTGTATCTTCTTCAAGCCGTCGGGGAAAGTAACAGGCCCTTCGAGGTTGATACAGCGGGAGAAAGCTTTGAGACCGATTTCTTCCAATTTGGAGCCTTCTTCAAAAATAACTCCGCGCAGGTTGCTGCACTGCTCGAAGACTCCATGCAGGACAACGTCGCCATCAGGAGCGCCTGCACCGAGCAGCGCACTCTCTTCGTCGAAATAGACGCGATGGCCTTGCCCTATCCCCAGCCGTTTGACGCCTGCGGGAATAAGGACGGGGGTTTCAAGTCCTGAGGCATAAAAAGCGCCTTCGCGAATCTCTTTAATGGAAGCCGGCAGGACGATGGTTTTGAGGGTATACCAACGGTAGAAGAGATAAGGAGGGATGATGCTGTCGGGCAAGAAATGCGCTTTGGAGAGGTCAAGTATTTCAACGGCAGTGAGGCGCTCGCGGACGAGACGGATGGAGAGGGAGTCTATTTTGCCGGTGAGGGTCAGTTGGTGAAGGGTGAGTTGTTCATCGGAGGGCATAGCGGCGATGGAGTCAAGGATATCTCCTGCTCCTTTCAGATTCCAGACAGCGGTATTTTCGGTTGCTGCCGCGGTTGTCCACGCAGGGGCGGTAAGGATGAGCGCAAGACAAAGTAGCCCTTTTTTCATAATCAGGATGCTTTACTTATTTGACTACGAACTTTGTGATGAAACGCTCGTTCCCTTTTTCGGCGGAAAGGATATAGATGCCGGTACGCAGTGGGATACGGTAGGTTGCCGTAACGCCTGTGGGGCGGAAAGTTTCGATGGCTTGCCCTGTGACGGCGTAGAGCGATGCCCGGAAACCGGAGAAGCGGGCGAGGGTGAGTACACCGGCGGTATAGTCTACGGCCGGCCGCATGGGCGTAACGGCCGGTGTGAGGGCGGTTGTCGGCGCAGTGTTAACGGTGACCTTGCGCGTAGTAGAGACAGCTCCCCCATCGATGGCTTTGGCTTGAAGTTCCACATCGCCGGCTTTAAGCCCGACAACTTTACAGGTGAGGGGAGTGGTCTCGATGATACGGAGGCGCGTGGAGTCGCTGACGGTCCATTGCAACTTCTGCATGAGGGCATTGGCGGGAAGGATATAGGCGGTAGCGATGACGGTGTCGCCGATATTGACACGCGGTAAGGCGGGAATGACGATATCCTCGACGGCGGCGCCGACGTAATAGGTACGGGTATCGCGAACGTCAGGGCCATGCACAAGATAAGCGGTGAGTGTGAAAGCGCCGACGGATCGTGGCGTGACAAGGCCGTTACCGTCAACGGTGGCGATACGGGAGTCATCGACCGCCCATGCAACGTCGCGGTGTTCCATAGGGGCGGGCAGGAGAGCGGCAGAGAATTGGGTCGGCCGGAGCGGATCGGTAGGGATGACGGTATTTTCAGGGATGTCAATAGCTATCTGCCCGATGTAAATATTGCGGTAGAACTCGTTTTCTCCGAACCGTGCGGTGAGGCGCACTTCGCCGGCCTTACCCTTACCGGTTATGGTATTGCCGTTGATGGCGAGCATAGAGGTGTCGCTGACGATCCACTCGACAAAACTGTAGATGTTTTCGGGCAGCGGGGTGGTGGACACGGGGTAGAGGCTGTATGTGGCGGTACTGCCGAGTACGAGGGAGTAGGGGGCTATCATGGAGAACCCTTGCAACTTATGGGGGTGTGCAGCGGTACTGACGACGAAGACGCTGTCGCCCTTGACGAGGGCTGAGGGCACCTTGTGTTGGGTGAGGACGGAAGAGATAAAAACGGTGTCTTCGGGGTTAGGTACGAAAGGGGTGATGGCATCAAGGGGCAACGCTGCGGAAGAGGTAAACAGGGGATATGCGAAATGGTCAAGCGACCATTCATAGCTAAAATTGACGAAGTGCGGGTTTTCGACGTAAAAAACGGCATCGGCGTCTATACGCCGGAAGATGAGGTTTTCAAGGGACAGAACGGCTTTGCGGGCATCAATATCATCGGCGAGGGTAAGGGTATCGCGCAGCGCGACAGGACCACCTTCGAGGGTGAGCGGGGCGTGGACGGAAACGTTGTAGAGGGCGACGTTCCGGCCTGTACCGATGATTCGTAAAGGAGCGCTGACATGCTGCCCCATAATGGAGAGGTTACTTATGTCGATGGAGGGGGTTTCCCCTGCTGTTGCGGACAGGAAAGCGACGGCCGGCTTGTCGGGGGCGGAAAGGAGGATAGCCGGCAGCCCGTCGGGTTCGTCATTGGGGAGGACGCTGCCATTTTCCCTGTCACCGGCGGAGAAACCGCCGATAATGGTGAGGTAGGGAACGGCCAAGGCAGGAAGGGAGGCTTCGGTGTAGGTTCCTTCAGCGATGAAGATACGCCGGTTACGGCCGTTGTTAATGGCTTCGATAGCGGCGGCAACGGTCTGCTTGGGGGTATGCCATGAAGCGCCGTCGTTGCTGTCGTTACCATCAGTAGCGACGTAGAGGGAGTAAATGATGTCGAACTTGAAACTTTCGGCTACACCGCTAAAGGCGTTGTCACCGATAGTGGCGTGGTCGAAGAAAGAAGCCGTTCCGCCGAGGTGGGTGCAATTCAAAAAGGCAGACTTGGCGATGTGTTCGGTGTACTTGCCGAGTACGAGAGCGGTGAGGCCTACGTTCCCTTCGAAGACACCACGGGTGGAGGCATCTTCGTCGAAACCGACGACACGGACACCGTCGGGGAGGGTGACGGTACCGGTCAGTTTTTCGCAGATGGCAAAAGCGCCTTGACCGAGACTGTCGAGGGTGGCGGCAAGGGTAGGGAAAGCGCCATCCCACCGTAAACATCCGCAGAAAGCTTCGACGCCGATATAACGCAACTTGGTGGCGAGAGAGAGGCGGCATATCTCCAGATAGGAACAACTCTTGAAAGCCCGTGCGCCGATGCGTTCGAGGGAGGTTGGAGGTACGAACTGCGTCAGTCCGCTATTCTCGAAAACCGACCGACCGATAGTTTGGAGCGTGTTGGGAGGGGTGAAACGCTGCAATTGTATTTTACCGAAGAAAAGGCTGTCGGGGAGGGCATTACCCTCGATACGAAGTCCGGAGAGATCGATAAGGCGGATATCGGGGAGGCTGTCGCGAAGGGCAAAGAGGTCGTTCGCGGTAGCTTCACCTTTAACGATGAGGTCGGTGAACTCGACGGATGGATTGGCTTGCTTCAACTCCGCCAAGGCCTTGGCCAGACCGCCCTTGACGCTCGTCACGCGATGCACACCCGCAACGGCCGGTTGGATGAGGCCGAGGGCGAGGCTTATTCCCAATAGCGCCTTTTTCATACAAGAGTTGTTTATTGCCGCAAAGTTACTAAATATTTTTAGCCGATGCAGTAGGAATGGACGGGCTTGTCGGACGAATAGGAATAGATGTGCGCTCCGGCTTTGTCAAGGCGAAAGATGACGATGGATTTTCGGGCTTCTTCGGAGGGGTAAAGCTCCTGAAGGCCGGGGTTGGCTTCGAGGAAGAAAGTTTTCAACTCTTCGGTAGGTTCGGGAAAAACGACATCGCCGTTGATGCGGAGCCATTGCGCTTTGGCGGGGAGGTCGGCGCATATCTCGAAACGGGGATTGTGGCGGAGCTGGTGGTAGACGTTTTTATAGTCATTGGTAGCGAAGTAGAAATGCTTGTCTTTGACGGCAAAAGCGCCGAAAGGCCGTACACGGGGATGTCCGCCGGCATCGGCGGTGGCGAGGAAGAAAGTGCGGGCTTCTTTAAGGAAATCTACGATTTTGTCCATGTCAAATCAATTCGTTGTTTTAAGGGCAGAAACTCATGTAATTCAGTCTCGGCCGTTTGGCCTTGACGCAATGACGCCCCAAAGATATTATTTTTTGTGAGAGATATGAAAAAAAAAGCGGGTCGGGGTTACCTAAATAAGAGAGAGGTGATGGTCATGTATATCATCATGCCGATAAGGTCATTGGTGATGGTGATGAAAGGGCCGGTGGCCAGGGCGGGGTCAATGCGGAGGCGTTCGAGGGCAAGGGGAACGAGGGTGCCGAAAAGGCTGGCGAACATGACGACGGCAAAGAGGCTGAGGGATACGGCGGTGGTGATGTCGCTCTCGCCGAGGGTGAAGAAATTGTAAGCGAAGACGACAAGGCTGATGATACCGGCATTGATGAGGGAAACAAGGGTTTCCTTGAAGACTTGTTCCCAGATATTTTTTGTTTTGAGCGTCTTGTTGGCCAGCCCTTGCACGACGATGGCGGAGGACTGTATACCGACGTTTCCGCCGGTACCGCCGATGAGGGGGATGAAAAGCGCCATCTTGGGGTGCATGGAGAGATTGCTCTCGAAACCACCGAGGAGGACGGAATTGCTGATACCGCCGATCATCCCGATGAGTAGCCATGGGAGGCGGGCGGCGGTCTGGAGGAGGACGTTGTCGGAGGTCTCGACGTCTTGGGAGATACCGGAAGCTTGTCGGTAGTCCCGTTCGTGCTGTTCGCGGACTTCGTCCATGACGTCGTCGATGGTGATACAGCCGACAAGGCGTCCGATGCTGTCGATGACGGGGACGGCGACGAGGTCGTATTTTTCGAGGACTTGGACGACCTCTTCGATGCTGTCGCTGTCATGAACGGCGACAGGGTCTTTCTTCATGACATGCTTGATCTTGGAAACGGAAGGGTGGGTGATGAGGTGATGCAGGGGAAGGAGGCCGAGCAGCCGCTCGTCGTCATCGACGACATAGACGTAGTACACTTCCTCCATTTCCTCAGCCTGCGCCCGCATCTCATCAATACATCGCGGCATACTCCAATTGGCATTGACGACGATCATCTCGGTGCCCATGAGGCCGCCGGCGGTGTCTTTGTCATATTTGAGGAGGTCGACGATATCGCCGGCCTGCTCGACGTCTTCGAGGTGGGAGAGGACTTCGTCCCTGATATCTTCGTCAAGTTCCTGTATAAGGTCTACGGCGTCGTCGGTATCAAGGTTATCGACGAAACGTCCGGCGATGTGCTCAGGGGGGAGTTCGCGGAGGATACGCCGGCGGTCTTCCTCGTCCAACTCCATGAGGACTTCGGCGGCCTTGTCCTCGTCCATGAGCGGGTAGAGGGCGGTGATCTCTTCGAGGTCAAGCTCCTGCTGCAACTCGGCGATATCGGCGGGATGCAGCTCTTCGAGCAAAGCCCGTATCGCGTCGCCTTCGTGGGCGGCGATGTGGCGCTTGAGGCGAGAGACAAACTCTCCGTTGAGTTCTACCATTAAACGGTGTTGATTTGCGGCGGCAAAAGTATTACTTTTGCGGCGATATGGCGCAT
>JAITAD010000049.1 GCA_031284275.1 Tannerellaceae bacterium | reverse complement strand
GGACGGCAAGCCCAACCGCCGCCCCCATGAGGAAACCTAAAGACTTACCGTTTTCCAGACTCGCTTTCGGTGACTTCTTTACTTCCATGACCAACCGTTATTATTGTGACACGTCGGGGACAAAGATACTTTTTTTTCTCACGTAACGGCGGGAGCAGGGATTTTTCACAGGAGCGCTTGCAGCTTGAAGACAAAGACCATCCAGACCCAATAGCGTAAGGCTTTCCCCGCCATCATGAAAACGGCTACCCACCACACGTTACATCGCAAAAAGCCGAGCGCTACGGCGATAAAATCCCCTACCCCGGGCAGGAAGACAAAGAACGCCGCCCACACGCCCCGTCGCTGTATCTGCCGCTGTATCCTTTGCAATTTGTCGGCATCCATGCGTAGATACTTCACCGTCCATTCCGTCTTCCCCTGCATCCCCACCCAATAACAACTCATGCCGCCTAAGAAGTTGCCTCCCAAAGCGGCGAAGAAACACGGCCAAGGGGCTGCACCGGCCAACAGGACACCTGTCAGTACCGCTTCGCTACTGAACGGGAGGACCGTCGCTGCAAGAAAGGCCGCCACAAAGACACCGATATAACCGTAGGCTATGAGAGATTCCACAATGCTATGAGCCGGATGAACAGAAAAAAAACGAGCAACGCCACCATGGACTGGAACATCCAAAATCTCCACCACCGCCGTTTTGCAGCAAAAAAATCAGCCAACAGGATGGTGGCGGGGATACAGAAACATTGCAGTATCTCTTGCCCTACCGGATAGGGGTAGAGTAAGAACAATATCAGCGTCAATAGGGAATATTGCAGCAAAAGGATGTAAAAAGACTGCATACGCCGATTTTCATCGAAACGCCGACGAAAAGTGCACAGCACGGCCGTCGCCGTGAAAAAGACATAGCATCCGGTGGTTCCCCATTCCGTCCATTGGATACTCCGCAGGGAAAAAGGATGCATTCCCGCTAATGTAGAAGCGATTTGCAGCAGGATGTCGTAATTGTCCGTCACGACGCAAACGCCCCATACCATCCAATACACCGAAGCCAATCCGAGCAGCGATGACGCAAAGGTCTTCCCTGTCAAGGAAAGGAAGCGGTACATCATCATCCAAATCAAGGGAAAGAACCACAGCGTGTAGCTCCAAAAGAGGCTACCTATCCCCATGATAAAACCCGTCATGTAGGCTTCCTTGATGGAGCGAGGCTCGTGGTAGGAAACGAGCAGCGTGTGGGTAGAGAGCGCCAGACAGAACATGCCGATACTGCCCGGTTTAAGCGGAAGAAAATGTTCTCCCGTACTGAACAGCAAGATACATATTATCAACGGCAGTATCGTCCGTTCCCGCACCAAAAACATGTTGTGACTGATACGGAAAATCACGACGGCGCAGGCCAGCATCATCAACACTCCCGCAACATACATCTCCGTTTTGTTGGCAAGCAGAGACGCTACGGCACGCCACAACAGCGTACCACTGCCCTCTCCCACAGCAGGCATCCCCAAGGAAACGGCGTATGCACCCGCCCAACAAGCAAAGCATAAAACAAGAACGCAAACGTATACCCATACTCTATCCAAACGGAAAGAGCCGTCCTGCGGGTGCATCACCCGATGCATCAACATGGCTAACTGTACTTCTTTGTCAAATCCACCACCCTGAGTACCGCCGCCACACTCATAGAAAAGGATATCGCTCCGCGCCCCGTGAACGGCGGCGTACCGTCAAAGAGTTCCGATATGGTACCGATGCAGTGCAACGACATTTCCTCTTCCATGTTTACCATGATGCGTTCCACGAATGAAACGCCTCCCCGACCGAAAATACGCAGATAGGCCTCGAAATAGAACCCCAACAACCATGGCCACGCAGCTCCCTGATGGTATGCCATATCACGATCCCGCTGCGGCCCCGTGTAATAGGGATGATAACCCTCGCTCTTGGGACTTAATGAACGTAACCCTTTGGGAATAAGCAGTTCTTTCGTCACATAGTCCAGTACCGAACGACGCTGTACCCGCGTTAGCGGTGAATAGGGCAAGGCTACGGCTATGATCATATTAGGCCTTACGCTCCAGTCTACACGTCGGTCTTCGGCTACGGAGTCGAACAGGTAATTGTAGCCGTTCACGAAAATCTGGGGGAAAGACTGCGCCGCCGAACGAACGACGGCCTCAAAACGCTCTTCTTCCTTACCGGTCAATTCCTTGTAAAAACACAAGGCGTTGTACCATAGCGCATTAAACTCGATGATATAACCCGACCGGTAAACTACGGGGTGTCCGTCAATGGTGGAGTTCATCCACGTGATGGCACGGCCTTTACCGTCGGCATACAGCAAGCCGTTCTCGTGGACTGCTACGTCGGGGTGTTTGCCGGACAACAGGTAATCGAGGATATCCTTCATCATATCGGCATACTTCTCGCGCGCCGCTTCCAAACCCTCGTATTGGGCATATTGCTGTATCGCCCACAACACCCAGAGCAGCACGTCCGGCTGCTCAATTTCCTTAATGACGGTATCTGCTTCCCCTGTCTCCATAAAAGTCCGAAGGGCAGGTTCGGCCGTGTGCATGATTTTCTCGAAACGGACGGGGTCTTTGATAGCGAGGGTACATCCGGGCAGCGCCACGAAGAGATCCCTTGCCCGCACCTTGAACCACGGGTAACCCGCCAACAAGTATGCGTCCGTCTCGTTCGGACGAAAATAGAATTGCTGAGCGGCATTTTTGAGGTTATTGTAGAAACTGTCTCGGGGCGTACGTTCGGATATTTCTTTGCCGTAAAGCTCCGGTATGCGGGGAATGTCCACCGGCGCATCTCCTGCGCTGAAAAAGACCGACTCACCCTGACGAATCTCTACCTCAAAATAACCCGGAACGTACAAATCCTCATGGTATACATATCCGCGCTCCTGCTCTTTGGGATATTCCACGCCCAGATACCAATTGGGGTCATAGACGAAACTCGCCGGCGTATTGAATTGCATGTACAGATCGGGATAACCCGGATAGAGACAGGTTTTTATCCCGTTGGGGATTTCGTCATACCGCCGGTCTACGCCGTCATTTTTGTAGGTCAGTTGTCGGGCGCTGCGGAAGGCAAGGAAGGGACGAAAACGCAACGTCGTCGCCGAATGTGCTTCCAAGAGCGTGTATTTGATGAGGACACGGTTTTCAAAGGAACAGAACACCTTCTCTTTGGAAAGGATAACGCCTCCTACGCGATACAGCGTGCGGGGAACGACGTCAAGGGTGTACTCTCTGATGTATTTGTGTCCGTTGGGACTGAAACTGCCTCCTCCGTACTTGTGCAGGCCGAGGTTAAACTCCGCCTTGTGCTGAATGACCGTCTCGTCAAGCGAAGACAGCAGCACGAAGTTCTCCTCCCCAAGCGACGGCACGGGCATCACCAGCAAGCCGTGATATTTGCGCGTATTACAGCCCACCAACGTCGTACAACTGTAAGATCCCTTGCGGTTCGTCCTGAGCACTTCGCGGGAAAGGGATTCCTCGAGGTTGCTCATCAGGTTCCTGTCGAACTTAATATAACTCATCAGGCTTTCTCCTTAATGATTCCGACAACAAAGGTATCATTTTGCGCCTATGCACGGCTCAACTCATACGGTTGCGATAGTCTTCGTAGGAGAACGTCCGATAGATGACCGGTTTGTCGTCCGCCGTCAGCAATGCAATGGAGGGATGGCGGATACCGTTGAAGAACGTCGTTTTGACGGTGGTGTAATGGAGCATATCCTCAAAAATGAGTCTGTCACCCGTTCGCAAAGGCTGAGGGAAGTACCAATCGCCCATCACGTCTCCGCTCAGGCAACTGTTACCGCCGATACGGTAGGCATGGCCGCCGGCCTGTTCCTGTCCGGCGGGTATCGCTTGACGGATAACAGGTTGGTAGGGCATCTCCAGACAGTCCGGCATGTGGCAGGTGAACGAGGCGTCGATAACAGCCGTCCGCACACCTTGATTCTCGACGACGTCTACGACCGTCGTCAGGAGGAAGCCCGCTTGCCAAGCAAAAGCGCTGCCCGGCTCAAGGATAACGGATAACCCGGGATAACGCTCCTTGAACGCCCGAAGCAGGGAAATGAGATGTTCCGTATCATAGTCTGCGCGTGTCATGAGATGGCCTCCACCCATGTTCAGCCATTTTATCTGCGGCAAGTATGCACCGAAACGCTCTTCCACTACGGATAAGGCTTTTTCCAAATCGTAGGAAGAGGACTCGCACAGGACGTGGAAATGCAGTCCTTCTATCCCTTCGGGCAGGATGTCGGGCAGGCCGTCACGCGTAACCCCCAACCGTGAACCGGCCACCGACGGGTTGTACAGCGGCGTCTTCACGGGAGAATATTCGGGATTGATACGCAGACCGCAGGAGATATCTCTGCCGGAAGTCCGCACGGCGGGATAAAAACGGTGGAACTGTGCGAGGGAATTGAATGTGATATGGCTGCTGAAAGACATTATTTCCCCAAAGTCTGCTTCCGTATACGCCGGTGCATAGCTGTGTGCCCTACTGCCCATTTCTTCCCAAGCAAGACGGGCTTCCCATGCCGAACTTGCCGTAGAACGGGTTATGTACTCCCGTATGATGGGGAAAGCTTTCCACAGCGCAAAAGCCTTAAAGGCAAGGATGATATCTACCCCGCTCCTCTCCTTTACATCCTTTATCAGAGACAGATTGTCCCGTAATTTGCGTTCCTCCAACACATAACAGGGGGAGGGCAACTCTTCTATCCGTAGCACAGCAAGCCTGCTTTCGTTTGGAATGGCGAAGTTAGCCCTTTTCTTCATGCTTTTTGCTTAATTTGTGGCTCGGAAAAAATAAGCCCATTATATACTTTGAAACGGTTATACTCTTTTGTCCTGCAAACCTTTCTCCCACTCTTCGCAATGACCTTCGGCATCTGCCTCTTCATCGTGCTGATGCAATTTATCTGGCGGTATATCGATGATATGGTGGGCAAAGGCCTGGAGTTATCCGTTCTGGCAGAACTTTTTCTCTATGCCGCCCTCTTTCTCGTGCCCATGGCCTTGCCCTTATCCATCCTGTTGGCTTCATTGATGACCTTCGGTAATCTGGGTGAACGACTGGAATTGCTGGCCATGAAATCGGCCGGCGTTTCGCTCTTCCGTATCATGCGGCCGCTGATTATCCTCGTGGCCTGTATCAGCACGGGCGCTTTCTTTTTCCAGAACAATGCGCTTCCCGCCGTTCAGGTCAAGCTGTGGGGCTTGCTCTACTCCATGCGGCAAAAGTCGCCGGAACTGGATATCCCGCAAGGGGCGTTCTATCGCGAGATCACGGGGTTCAACCTCTATGTGAAGGAAAAAACCGAAACCGGACGTCTCGTAGAGATGATGATCTATGACTATTCCGAAGGGTTCAACAATGCGCGGGTCATCGTCGCCGATTCGGGACGGCTCAAGATGTCGGCAGATAAAAAGTTTCTCGTCCTTACCCTCCACAACGGCGAATCGTTTGAAAACCTGCGACAGGAAAGCCCTAAAAACAACCGATTGCGACAGGCTTCCGTCCCCTACCGACGTGAGACCTTCACCTCAAAGGAAATCCTTATTGATTTCGATGCCAATTTTACGCGCATTGACGATTCCTTCCTCCAAAGCGAATATATGGGGAAAAACCTCCATCAACTCCAAACCGCTATCGACTCCATGACCTTATGCCTCGACAGTATCAAAGACCTCAATGCCCGTTCCCTGATAGCCTCCTCTTACCGGCGGACGATGAGGAACGATTCTCTCCCTGATGACCTTATCCTGCCCTCCATACCTTTCGACAGCCTCATCCGATCCGGCGACACACCTTACCGCGAACTGCTGGTGCGGGCACGAAACGATGCGCAAAACATCAAAGAACAACATGCTATCCGCGCCCTGTCACTTTCCGAAGAATCGACACATATTCGCCGATACGTTATCGAATGGCACAAGAAGTTCACCGTATCTGCCGCCTGCCTGCTCTTTTTCTTCGTCGGCGCACCTCTCGGGGCTATCATCCGTAAAGGCGGACTTGGCGTACCCGTTATCCTTTCCATTTTTCTTTTTATCCTCTACTATATTCTCGATAACGTCGGGCTGAAGATGGTGCGAAACGGCCTGTGGCCTGCGTGGCAGGGGATGTGGCTCTCGGCCGCCGTTCTTGCCTGTCTCGGAACTTTTCTGACGTATAAAGCGGTTAAGGATTCCGTCATGCTCAATGCCGATGCATGGCTCAACGTACTCAAAACCCTCGGCGGACAACGCGCCCTCCGCAAAATCGAACGTAAGGAGGTCGTTATCTATGCCCCGAACTATGCGGCCCTTGTCCCTCGACTTGAGGCGCTTGCTGCCCGATGCCGTGCCCGAACAACCGACTATCGTCTTTTCCCTCCTTTCTTCCGTTTCTGGGAAGAAGGTGGACGAGACGCCGAAGCGGCCGCCCTTTCCAACGAGATGGAACAACTCGTCGAAACGCTCCACAATTCCGACCGTATACTTATCCTCAACAAGCTGATGGACTTCCCCATACTGAGGGGATACGACTTCCTGCCTCCTTTCCGACCTGCCGTCGGACGGTACCTGGCCTTCTGTTTCCCCCTTTCACTGCCGATGTATCTCCTTGCCGTCTACCGGCGACGTTACCTGCGCCATGACCTCGCCACCGTCGGACAGGTCGCCGAAGAACTCCTCCTGCTCATCCCACGCCCATGAAATCCCACACTGCCATCGGATACGATGGGGAACGCTGCGCAAAAGACTTTCTTCTCGAAAAGGGGTACAAAATATTGGATACCAATTGGCGATGGCACAAGTTTGAATTGGATATCGTCGCTTTGGACGGAGAAATGCTTGTCATCGTCGAAGTGAAGACTCGCTCGGCAAATCGCCTCGTCGAACCTGAGGATGCCGTCAATCGCAGGAAGATACGCCGCCTGACGCTTGCCGCAGACAGCTATGCCCGACGTATGAAAGAGGATCATCCTGTCCGTTTCGACATTATCACCGTCATTACCGACAGACAAGGAGATTATACCATCAACCACATCGAAGACGCCTACTGGCCACCTGTCGGTTAAAACGTGTACGCCATGTCACGGCATATCTTCACTTTTGTGAAAATTGCGGTTTAGACCTTAATTTTACGAAAGCTATGTAGAAATAAGACATTCCTTGTTTTCAGGAAGAAGAATGGCGAGGAAAGGGCGGTCAGAGGGTTTTCTTGACTTCGGTTTCTTCGTAGGCCTCTATGATATCGCCGACTTGGATGTCATTGAAGTTTTGGATATTAAGACCGCAATCCTGTCCTGTGCTTACTTCACGGACATCGTCCTTGAAACGTTTGAGAGAACCCAAGACGCCCGTATGGATAACGATACCGTCGCGGATGAGGCGTATCTTGTTCGTGCGTTTGAGCTTCCCTTCTTTCACGATGCAACCGGCAACCACCCCGACCTTGGTTATCTTGAATACTTGCGAGACGTCTACGTTGGCCGTTATCTCTTCCTTGATTTCAGGAGAAAGCATGCCTTCCATAGCGGCACGAACTTCTTCGATGGCATCATAAATGACGGAGTAGAGACGTATCTCAACGCCTTCTTTCTCGGCAGAACGGCGGGCGGACTGGGCGGGACGTACCTGAAAGCCGATAATGATGGCATTGGACGTAGCAGCTAAGGTAACATCGGATTCGGAAATCTGTCCAACGGCCTTGTGGATGACATTGACCTGTATCTCCTCAGTGGAAAGACGAATAAGGGAGTCGGACAACGCTTCGACGGAGCCATCGACATCACCTTTGACAATGACGTTGAGTTCCTGAAAGCGGCCGATGGCAATACGGCGTCCTATGTCGTCCAAAGTAAGCATCTTCTGGGTACGCAGCCCCAATTCCCGCTGTAACTGTTCCCGACGGACGGCTATCTCGCGGGCTTCCTGTTCCGTTTCAAGCACGTTGAACGTGTCGCCGGCCTGAGGAGCGCCGTTCAACCCGAGGATGAGTACCGGCTCAGAGGGTGCGGCGGATTCGACACGCTGGTTTCGTTCGTTGAACATGGCTTTGATGCGGCCGTAGTGGGTACCGGCCAACACGATATCGCCCATCTTGAGCGTACCGTTACCGACAAGTACCGTAGCGACGTAACCACGTCCCTTATCCAGCGTAGATTCGATGACCGTACCGACGGCACGCCGTTGGGGATTGGCTTTCAACTCCAACATATCCGCTTCAAGCAGTACCTTTTCCAACAATTCTTCAATGCCGATGCCTTTCTTGGCAGAAATATCCTGACTCTGGTACTTACCGCCCCATTCTTCGAGGAGGTAGTTCATGTTGGCCAATTCTTCCTTTATCTTTTCGGGATTGGCTCCGGGCTTGTCTATCTTATTGATGGCAAAAACGATGGGGACGCCTGCGGCAGAGGCATGGTTGATGGCTTCAATGGTCTGGGGCATGACATTGTCGTCGGCAGCGACGATGATGATGGCAATGTCCGTCGCCTTAGCTCCTCGTGCACGCATGGCAGTGAAAGCTTCATGCCCGGGGGTATCAAGGAAAGTTATCTGGCGGCCATTAGGCAAAGTGACGTTATAAGCGCCTATGTGCTGGGTGATTCCTCCTGCTTCGCCGGCAATAACGTTGGCCTTGCGGATATTGTCGAGGAGAGAGGTTTTACCATGGTCGACATGCCCCATGACAGCCACAACGGGGGGACGGGTAACATAATCTTCCGGCGAGTCATCTTCGTTATCGGACTTGATGGCCTCAACGACTTCGGCGCTGACGTATTCGGTACGAAAACCGAACTCATCGGCCACAATGTTGATGGTTTCGGCATCAAGACGCTGGTTGATAGACACCATGATACCGATAGACATGCAGGTACCGATGACCTGCGTGACGGGAACGTCCATCATGTTGGCGAGGTCGTTGGCGGTAACGAACTCGGTGAGTTTCAGTACGCGGCTTTCGCGCGCTTCCTGTGCCTGCCGTCCCGTATCGCGGATAGCGGCGGCCTCGCGCTTATCCCTGCGGTGCTTGGAAGCCTTACTCTTACCTTTGGCGGTGAGCTGGGCAAGTGTCTCCTTTACCTGACGTTGAATGTCTTCACTCGTGAGGTCTTGCTTGACAGGTTTCTTGACTTTACTACCTCCACTGCGGCGGGGAGCATTATCATGGGGGCGCTGCTGTGCGAGGGTGGGACGCACGTTTGTGCCGGGGGTATTATTAATGTCTACGCGATCTTTCTTTATCCGTTTCCTCTTCTTCTTGGCCTCGTCGGCAGCAGGAGCAGCGACAGCCGGCTTGGAAGCGGATAACGGTGGATGCTCGTCCTTCATCCCCCTGCGTTTGGAACGGTTCTGTTGGGGGATAACGTCGAGGTTTATCTTATCGACAACCTTAAACTCAATGTCCGACTTTCTTTCCAGACGGAAGGGGACGTCTGCATCAACAGGGGGAGGTGTAACCGGAACAACCGGATCGGCAACAGCTTCTTCCACCACCGTTTCAGGTTGAAGTATCTTTTCTTCTTCAACAGGTTGAACGGGGATGATTTTTTCAGGCTCAATGTGTTCCTCTACGGGAACAACCGGAACAACGGGATCGACCGGAACAGGGACAGTCTCAACAAGGTCGGTCACAATGGGATCGGCCACAATGGGAACTACCTCAACAACCTCTTTCGGGGACTCCTTTGATTTCTCTCTAACCGGTGTAGAACGTCTTGATGCGGGTTTTTCCGCAGGGGTGGATTTCTCCGAAAGGGCAACTTTCTCTGCAGGGGCAGACTTCGGTTTTTTCTTCTTCCGACGATCGTCCGTCGCAATGTTGTCGGTATGCCCGACAATGGTAATCCGCGGCCGAGATTCTTCAGGGATGATTGCTTTGATTTCTACCTCTTCCACCTCCGGAAGAACGACGGGAGGTGGAGGTGGGGGTGCGGGGGTATCAGGGACTACCTCTTCTTGCGGCGGTTGTTGCACAACAGGAGGCGGTACTATTTGCGCAATGAGGGCAGCACGTTCCTGCGGAGAGAACGTCTTAGCGAACTCTTCAACAAGCATCGGCAACTGCTCGGTGTCGGAAATCCGCGTGTTGGGATTGTCCTTAACGTCAGCGCCCTTCTTCTGTAGGAACTCCGCAAGCGTGGAAACTCCTACATTCAACACCGTTGCTACCTTGCTTAGCTTAACCGCCATACACTCCCTTTTATACTGCTCCCTTCTCTACGGGCTGTTCCTCCTCAGGCAGGCTCTCTTCCGGTTGAACATCCTGACTGCCGTCGGCGCCATCACTGCCATCGCTCACCGGTGC
This sequence comes from Tannerellaceae bacterium, assembly GCA_031284275.1. The sequence continues at coordinate 11,334 of JAITAD010000049.1, read as the reverse complement.
ACTTTCTTCGTCTTCGAACTCGCTGCGCAGGATACGATACACCTCGTCCACCGTCTGCTCTTCCAAATCGGAAAGTTCCATCACCTCAGTCCTGTCCTTACCCAAGACGGCCTTAGCCGTGTAGCATCCGATACGTTTGAGCGCATCAATCACCCAAACATCAATTTCATCGGCGAACTCGTCGAGATAAATGTCTTCTTCCTCAGCGCCTTCTATGTCGCGGATGACATCAATGGTGTATCCTGTCAGCATACAGGCCAATTTGATATTCTGGCCGGAACGACCTATGGCGAGAGAAACTTCTTCGGGACGCATATAGACCTCTGCCCGCCTCTCTTCCTCATAGAGCTTGATGGAAGAGACCTTGGCCGGACTTAACGCTCGCTGTATGAAAAGGGCGGTGTTCGTCGTATAGACGATGACATCGATGTTCTCATTCTTCATCTCACGTACTATCCCGTGTATGCGAGATCCTTTCATACCGACGCAGGCGCCCACCGGGTCAATACGGTCATCGTAGGATTCTACGGCCATTTTTGCCCGTTCGCCGGGGATTCGGGCGATAGCCTTAATGGTAATCAGGCCGTCATTAATTTCCGGCACTTCCAACTCAAAAAGACGTTTGAGAAAGTTGTTGTCGGTGCGGGAAAGGACGATGCGCGGGGTGTTATTCACCAACTCTACTTCCTTGATAATGGCACGCACGGCATCTCCTTTGCGGTAGAAGTCGGCAGGTATCTGCTCCTGCTTGGGAAGCACCAACTCGTTACCGTCGTCGTCAAGCAAAAGCACCTCCTTTTTCCATGCTTGGTAGACATCGGCGACAATCAGCCCCGTAAGCCGCTCGCGATAGCCGGCCAGCAAGGCTTCTTTTTGCAACTCCAATATTTTCGTAGCTAAGGTCTGCCGCAGATTCAAGATAGCCCGACGCCCGAAAGATTCGAAGAAAACCTTATCGGTCACTTCTTCTCCTATCTCGCAATCAGGGTCAATCTCACGCGCCTCTGCAAGCGTTAATTCCAAGTTCGTATCCGTCAAAGCTCCTTCCTCTACGACTACCCGATTACGCCATATCTCGACATCCCCCTTTTTGGCGTTCACGATGATATCATAGTTCTCGTCCGTCCCAAACATCTTGGCAATACTATTCCTGAACGATTCCTCCAAGACATGGATCATGGTCTCCTCGTTGATGTTTTTGAGGTCCTTGAACTCCGCCAAGGTCTCAATCATACTGACCGCTTCCGCTTTCTTAGCCATATTTATGTTCGGATATTTACTCCACCATAAACGCCGAGAGAGGGGGCTTCTCCACCCCCTCCCACCTTTCGGCAACGTGCGCAAAGGTAGAATAATTTCCCTGTTCTACACGTTATCCCTATTGAAATATTCTTCCCAACTTTGGGGTCTTTTTCATAACTATACGCAGTCGTCACCGACTCAAAATATTTATATTGGGAGACTTACATGTTACGCATAGCTGTACAATCTAAAGGGCGCTTGTATGAGGAAACAATGTGCCTGCTCCGCGAAGCGGGAATAAAAATCAACGAAGGGAAGCGTATTCTGCTGCTGCCGGCAGACGGTTTTCCTGTGGAGTTGCTCTTCCTGAGGGATGACGACATCCCGCAATCGGTGGCCGACGGTGTGGCTGATGCCGGTATCGTCGGGGAGAACGAGTATGTGGAAAAGGGACAGAAAGCCCGACTGGTTAAACGCCTCGGGTTCAGTCGTTGCCGCCTATCCCTTGCCATCCCCAAAGATGAAGACTATCGGGGACTGAACTGGTTCGAGGGAAAGAAAATAGCCACCTCCTATCCCGTCATCCTTTCCGGATATTTGCGGGAAAAAGGTATCAAGGCGGATCTACACGTCATCAGCGGATCGGTAGAAATAGCGCCGGGCATAGGACTGGCAGACGCTATCTTCGACATCGTCAGTTCAGGGAGTACACTGGTCAGTAACCGGTTGAAAGAAGTGCAAACCGTCCTGCCCAGTGAGGCGTTGTTGCTGGCCAACCATGCTTTGAGTCAGGAGAAAGAGGCGGTTCTGAACGAGTTGCTGTTTCGTATCGAGGCCGTACAGCGTGCTCGGGGGAAGAAGTACGTTCTGCTGAACGTTCCGAAAGAAAAACTGACGGATATCATCCATCTCCTGCCCGGAGTAAAAAGCCCTACGGTAACGCCTTTGGCCGACGGTAATTGGTTCTCGGTACAGTCGGTCATCACTGACAGAGAGTTTTGGGCTATCGTCGGACAATTGAAAGAATTGGGAGCAGAAGGTATTCTGGTCTTACCTATCGAGAAAATGATTCCCTAAAACTCATTAAGCCGTGACAAACAAGGAGCGCACCGCCTTGCCCCGCGTCCGTATGGCCGAGTTGCCGGCCGATTACCGTCGCCGTGTCCGTACCGAAGAGGTCAATCGCGGCCTGACGGCAGAAGAGGCGCAACGGGAGGCGCAGCGTTGCCTCGGTTGTGCCAAACCGGGGTGTGTGGAGGGTTGCCCCGTGGGCATACGCATACCTGTTTTCATCAGCCATATCGAAGGGGGTCGCTTTCTCGAGGCTGCCCGTACCTTGCGAGAGACCAGTGCATTGCCGGCCGTTTGCGGGCGTGTCTGCCCCCAGGAGAAACAATGCGAGAGCCGCTGTATCTACACGAAAATGCACAAAGAGGCCGTCGCTATCGGTTATCTGGAACGTTTCGCCGCCGATTACGAGCGGGAAAGCGGACAGATCGGCCTGCCGGAACAAGCGCCCTCGAACGGTATAAAGATAGCCGTAGCCGGATCGGGACCTGCCGGTTTGTCTTTTGCCGGAGATATGTCCAAGTGGGGGTACGACGTGACCGTATTCGAAGCCTTGCACGAAATCGGCGGCGTTCTGAAATACGGTATTCCCGAGTTTCGTTTGCCCAATGCCGTCGTCGATGTGGAGATAGCGGGACTGCGCCGTCTCGGCGTGCGTTTTGTAACCAATTGCGTAGTAGGAAAGACCATCGGTTACGAAACACTGGTTGCGGAAGGTTACAAAGGGATTTTCGTTGCCGGAGGGGCCGGCCTTCCCAACTTTATGAATATTTCGGGGGAGAATCTTGTCGGCGTTATGTCGTCCAACGAGTACCTGACACGTGTCAATCTGATGGATGCAGCCAATCCTGAAAGCGATACGCCTGTACGTATGGGGAAATGTGTCGCCGTCATCGGAGGAGGGAATACGGCGATGGACTCCGTACGTACCGCACTGCGTCTGGGTGCAGAGCGGGCGATCATCATTTACCGCCGTAGCGAAGAAGAGATGCCCGCCCGTCTTGAAGAGATCAGACATGCAAAAGAGGAGGGGGTTGAGTTCATGACCCTTTGCAATCCGATTGAGTACATCGGTGACGAACACGGCACAGTACGTCAGGTACGTATCCAACGGATGTGTCTTGGTGACCCCGATGCTTCCGGACGCCGCACTCCCATTCCTATCGCAGACGCTGTGGAGACGATTGACGTCGATGTCGTCGTCGTCAGCATCGGCGTCTCCCCCAACCCGCTCATTCCTAAAGCTTTCTCGGGGTTGGAAGTGAGCCGTCGCGGTACCGTCGTCGTTCAACCTGATACGCTTCGTTCTTCTCTTCCGGATGTTTATGCCGGCGGAGACATCGTTCGCGGTGGCGCCACCGTTATCCTTGCCATGGGCGACGGCCGTCAGGCCGCTGCCTCCATGCACCGCCAATTTTGCGCTCATTCATCCATACCATCCTCGTTGTGAAATATTTGATCCGGCTGTTGGCGGGATTGTCGTTTGTTTCGGCAAGCCATGCCCAGATGCAGGAGGGGTTTGAAGGGCAATGGATAAGGGAACATTACGCTTGGGACGGGGACACGGGGAAGTTTCGGGTACATGAAGGGGAATTGCAATTATGGGATGCTGAGAAGGGGAAAGCGTCGATTTTTCTTTACGGTGTCCCATGGGGAGAGAACACATGGTCGTTTACGACAAGGAATGAATACGCAGGAACGACAGCCAATTATTTGTGTGTCTATCTCCGGAGCCTGTCAACGGACGAAGATGGGGAGGCGGTCTTTGTCCGCTTAGGTTACACAAAGCAAAATGTCAGCCTTTGCCGAAGACAAACAACAGGGAAAGTAGATGTTTTGATTGAGGGAAGGGACTTGTTGGCAGAGCCTCAGGAGGTAGAAATACGGGTAACAGCGACGGACAACGAACACTTTACCCTGTACAGTCGAACGCCGACCGAGACGCTGTTCGTGGAAGAAGGTGATACAACCTTAACTCTGTCCGGTAAAGATACCGGTTACTTCATGGTTACGGCGACATACAGTACGAAACACGGTCAAGACAAGTTCATCGATAATATCTCTATTGCCCGTTTCGGAGAGGAGGAAACGCCAGACGTGCCGGAAACTCCTTCAAATCCGGAAGAACCGGGAATCATCGGTGTTTCGCCTAATGCGGGGATGTTGATTATCAGCGAGGTTATGGCTGATTTTAACGGGTTAACGGAACTGCCGCAGACAGAGTATGTAGAATTGCACAACACCTCAAAAGAAACCCTTAGGCTGGCAAATTGTGCTTTCAGTTACGATGGAAAGAGAACGGCGTTGAATGACGGGTTACTGACCGCCGGAGGTTATCTGGTACTCTATCGGTCAGAGAGGGAGGTGACCATAGACGAAGGAGGTGTCGGACAGGGGTTGGCGAAGTTCCCCGCTCAACTGTCCAATGATGGTAAGCCTTTAGCGCTCCTCAATGCGGAAGGGAACGTAATCGACAGCGTGCAGTACCGGAAAGCAAAGGCAGGAAAATCATGGGAAAGGGAGGGTAACTGGTGGTATCTCTCAACCGATAGCCGGGGTGGAACACCCGGATCGGCCAATTCCGTGCCTGACGGAGAGAAAGTGCCGATACTGCCCTCCATTTCCGAAGACCCGCCTGCCGATCCGCCTTCTCCGCCCGGAACGGAACCGGAGGACGAGCCAAAAGATGAACCTGAGGATCCTCTTTCCCCCGATGAACCAAAAATTATCGGCGTTTCACCCGAGAAAGGGATATTGATTATCAACGAAGTTATGGCTGACCCGACAGGGTTAACGGAACTGCCGCAGACAGAGTATGTAGAATTACATAACACCTCGGAAGAAACCCTTACGCTGGAAGGCTGTGTTTTCAGTTACAATGGCAGCAGAACAGCATTGGATGACGAATTGTTAAGTGCCGGAGGTTATCTGGTGCTCTACCGTTCAGAACAGGATATAACGATAGACGAGGGGGGAATCGGACAGGGGTTGGCGAAGTTCCCCTTTAGATTGGCCAATGAGGGCAAGACTTTAACGCTCCTTAATGCGGAGGGTAATGTGATTGACAGCGTACAATACCTGAAAGCGAAACCAGGACAATCATGGGAAAGGGAAGGGGACTGGTGGTACATCTCAACCGACCATAGAGGCGGAACACCCGGCTCAGCCAACTCCACGCCTAAGGGTGAAAAAGTGCCTGTCCTGCCTTCTCTACAAGACAACCCCGAAGACCCATCCTCCGATCCCTCGTCTCCTTCCGAGACGGAACCCGAAGAAGGAAAAAGTTCCATCCTACCACCTCACTACGACAAATTAAGCGGGGCGTACGACATCTCTTATGCGTTAGACCGTAGCGGATACAAGTGTCGCGCCATCGTTTACGATGTGTCCGGACGTCAACGTACCGTACTCCCCATCTCCAACTTGTGGGGAGCACAAGGTAAATTGACATGGGACGGATGCGACGAAGACGGTGAACGCCTGCCGAAAGGCTTGTATCTTTTCTATGCGGAATTGTACCACGAAGACGGTTTCGTCTGCCGATTCAAACAGGCTTTTCTGGTGCACTAACGACAGGAACGTTTTCTTGCAAAGAGGATATGACGTTTCCCCGGCGGACCGGGCAGACGCCGGACGTCGAATCCTGCCGCCTGCATCCGTCTACGCACTTCTCCTTTGGCGCAGTAAGTAACAAGGATTGCACCTTCGGCAGCAGCTTCTGCCAAACGGGAAAAGACGCCGGCCTCCCAAAGTTCCGGTTGTTTTTCGGGGGAAAAGGCATCCAAGTAAATGAGGTCACAAGGCGGGAAAGGACAGGAGGCGGCATCGGAAACGGTTTTGTGCAGGGTGAATCGAGGCGTAATTTCCACCGGACATTCCCATGGGGCTGCGTGGATGGCCTCGAAGAGGACGGCGCCTTCCGTCCACACGGACGAGGCATAGTCCAGCGAACAGGCAAGGGAGGTTGCCAGCGGGTAACGTTCTACGGCGTGATAATACACGCGAATCCCCCGTAACTCGCAGTCCTGAAGGGTAAGGAAGGTATTCAACCCTGTGCCGAACCCTATTTCGAGAACCCGCAGAACGGGGGCTTCACACATCCGAAGTCCTGAACGGATGAAGACATGTTCCGACTCTTGCACCGCTCCATGCAGGGAATGATAATACTCCCCTACTTCCGGAGCAAAAAGGGTCGGGCTGCCGTCAGCCGTCAGCGCAATGCTGCGCGAATCAGATCTTTCCGGCAGAACCAAGCACTTTCTCGATTTTGTGCTTGTAGAGTTTCTTGGCGTTGTCGCGAGCAGGGCCGAGATACTTACGGGGGTCAAACTCGGCAGGCTTCTGTACGAACACCTCACGAATGGCAGCCGTCATGGCTAAACGGCTGTCGGAGTCTATGTTGATTTTGCATACCGCAGAAGCAGCCGCTTTACGAAGCTGATCTTCGGGAATACCGATGGCATCTTTCAAAGCGCCGCCATACTTGTTGATGGTGGCAACTTCTTCCTGCGGTACGGATGAGGCGCCGTGCAGTACGATAGGGAACCCGGGTATACGACGTTCTACTTCTTCAAGGATGTCGAAGCGCAGGGGGGGCGGGACAAGCTGTCCTTTGGCATCGCGGGTACACTGTGCGGGCGTGAACTTGTTGGCGCCGTGCGAGGTACCGATAGATATGGCCAGAGAGTCGCAACCGGTCTTCGTAACGAAGTCTACCACATCATCCGGTTCCGTGTAGGTGTGATGTTCGGCGCTCACTTCATCTTCAACGCCGGCCAGAACGCCCAATTCCCCTTCAACCGTCACATCGTACTTGTGAGCGTATTCCACTACTTTCTTCGTAAGGGCTACGTTTTCTTCGTAAGGGAGATGCGAACCGTCGATCATCACCGAAGAGAATCCCATGTCTACGCAACTCTTACACAATTCGAACGTGTCGCCATGGTCGAGGTGCAGGACTATCTGCGGATGCTGACAACCCAATTCCTTGGCATAGGCGACGGCGCCTTCGGCAAGGTAACGGAGCAACGTCTGATTGGCATACTTGCGCGCACCACTGGATACTTGCAGGATGACGGGAGAGTTTGTTTCCGCCACCGCCTGAATGATGGCCTGCATCTGTTCGAGGTTGTTGAAGTTGAATGCAGGCACCGCATACTTCCCTTCCATTGCTTTCCGGAACATCTCCTTGGTGTTCACCAAGCCTAACTCTTTGTAACTTACCATTGTGCTTTGAATTAAACATTACCTACTCTAAGGACACCCCAAAGATATTACTTTTTTGGATGCGTCTCCGGAAAAAAAATTACTTTTGCGCCGTTTCCTCACGGAAACAGTACAGGGAAGTGTCCACGCAATAATAAAGAGTAACACCCATGAAGAAAGGTATTCACCCCGAGAATTATCGCCCCGTAGTTTTCAAGGATATGTCAAACGATGACTTGTTCATCAGCCGCTCAACCGTCCAAACGAAGGAAACCATCGAAATAGACGGTGTTTCCTACCCATTGGTGAAGGTTGAAATATCCAGTTCGTCGCACCCGTTCTATACCGGAAAGTCCAAACTTGTCGACTCCGCCGGACGTGTAGACAAGTTCATGAACCGCTACGGTAACCGTTACAAGAAGTAAGCGCAACGGGGAAAGAAAACAGAAATGAAGAGCGGGCTGATACGTTGCAATACGTGTCAGCCCGCTCTCTTTTTGTTGTCGCCCTTAGGCTTTAGCCAAGCAGTATCTCCAACATGCGGACGGCGGCTTTGGCTACGGAGGTGCCGGGGCCGAAGATGGCGGCGACACCTGCTTTGTAGAGATAGTCGTAGTCCTGCGCGGGGATGACGCCGCCGGCGATAACGATGATGTCTTCCCTGCCAAGAACTGTCAATTCCTTGATGACCTGGGGGATAAGGGTCTTATGTCCGGCGGCCAAAGAAGAAACGCCCAAGACGTGGACGTCGTTCTCAACGGCCTGTCTGGCGGCTTCGGCCGGCGTCTGGAACAATGGCCCCATATCCACGTCGAAGCCGCAGTCGGCATAACCTGTGGCTACGACCTTAGCGCCTCTGTCGTGGCCGTCCTGCCCCATTTTGGCTATCATGATTCTCGGCTGCCGCCCTTCGCGACGGGCGAACTCGGTGGCCAGCTCGGTGGCGCGGAGGAAGTCCGCATCTTTTCCTGTTTCTGATGAATACACGCCTGATATTGTCCTAATGACTGCTTTATAACGTCCTGAAACCTCTTCGCAAGCGTTGGAGATTTCGCCCAATGTAGCTCTGAGGCCGGCGGCTTTGACGGCCAAGTCCAACAGATTACCCTTTTTCGTCCGCGCACATTCGGTGATATCCGTTAAAGCGCGATGAACGGCGGTTTCGTCGCGGCGGGTACGCAACTCGTGAAGGCGATGTATCTGCTCTTCCCGCACGACGGTGTTGTCTATCTCCAGAATATCAATGGCATCCTCTTTTTCCAACCGGTACTTGTTCACACCGATAATGGTCTGCGCACCGGAGTCTATCCGCGCTTGCGTACGCGCAGCAGCTTCTTCGATACGCATTTTCGGCAAGCCTGTCTCAATGGCTTTCGCCATTCCGCCCATCTCTTCGATCTCTTTGATGAGTTCCCATCCTCGGTGCACCAGCTCATCGGTGAGGGTTTCCACGTAGTAGGAGCCTGCCCAAGGGTCAATTTCGCGACAGACTTGGGTTTCTTCTTGAATGTATAGCTGCGTGTTTCGGGCAATACGGGCTGAGAAGTCGGTGGGAAGGGCGATGGCTTCGTCCAACGCATTGGTGTGGAGAGATTGCGTGTGCCCTAAGGCGGCAGCCATCGCCTCGATACAAGTGCGGCCAACGTTGTTGAAAGGGTCTTGCTCGGTGAGCGACCACCCCGAAGTCTGGCTGTGCGTCCGCAAAGCAAGCGACTTGGGATTCTTCGCACCGAAACTCTTGACTATCTTCGCCCAAAGCATACGCGCCGCCCTCATCTTGGCTATCTCCATGAAGTGGTTCATCCCGATAGCCCAGAAGAAAGAGAGGCGAGGGGCGAAAGCATCCACATCTATACCGGCATTGATTCCGGCGCGGAGGTATTCCATACCGTCACAAAGGGTATAGGCCATCTCGATGTCGGCAGTCGCTCCCGCCTCCTGCATGTGGTATCCGGAGATGGAGATGGAATTGAACTTCGGCATCTTTTGAGAAGTGTACTCAAAGATATCCGCAATGATTTTCATGGAGAAGTCCGGCGGGTAGATATAGGTATTCCTCACCATGAACTCTTTGAGGATATCGTTCTGTATCGTACCGGACATCTCTTCCAACTTGGCGCCCTGCTCCAACCCCGCATTGATGTAGAAGGCGAGGACGGGAAGAACGGCGCCGTTCATCGTCATGGAAACGGACATCTTGCTGAGCGGAATGCCGTCGAAGAGCACTTTCATGTTCTCCAGAGAGCAGATGGAAACACCTGCTTTCCCGACATCACCGACGACACGATCGTGGTCGGCATCGTAACCTCTGTGGGTGGCCAAGTCGAAAGCGACAGACAAGCCTTTCTGACCCGCAGCGAGGTTACGACGGTAGAAAGCGTTGGACTCTTCGGCGGTAGAGAAACCGGCGTACTGACGGATCGTCCAGGGACGCATGGCGTACATGCCTGAATAGGGGCCACGCAAGTAGGGCGGCAACCCCGAAGCGTAGTCGAGGTGTTCCATTCCTTCGACATCCTTTCGCGTGTACACCGACTTGACCGGAATATGCTCCGGCGTCTTCCACTCCGCCTGTATGTGATTCGCCTGTTCCCATTCCGCTTCGTTCAACGCAACGAAACCGGCTGTATGTATATCTATGCTCTTGAAATCAGGCCTCATAACTTCAACCTCCTGTTAAAGTCCTTCAACGTCTCCAATACGTTACTCTTGATATTCACAAAGTCGGTAATGCCCTGCGCTTTGAGGTCGTCGGAACAGGCCGGCGCTCCTGCTACGACGAAGATAGCCCGCCCGTTCAACGCCTTGAACGCTGCCGGCGCCAATTCGGCATATTCATCGTCGGAAGAGCAAATCACCACGATATCCGCCTCAGCTTTGAGAGCGGCTTCTACTCCGGCCTCTACCGTTTCAAAACCCAAGTTGTCAATCACCTTGTATCCCGCACAGGCGAAGAAATTACAGGAGAACTGCGAACGCGCCAGACGCATTGCCAAATTGCCGATAGTCAGCATAAAAGCCTTCGGCGTTCGGCCACTCCGCTCCGTTTCCAACCGTAAAGCTTCGAACTCGGAGGCCCCACGCGAAAAGTCAAGCGCCGACAAAGTATCACCTTTCGGACAGTGACAATCGTCGTTCCGAACATCCACTCCTTTACCGCCTTCTTCCACTTTGGCGGCAGCCGTTTCGGTGAAATTGGGAAACTGGTTCGTCCCCAACAACGTTTCTCGACGGGTGGCGACCGACTTACGCCGTGCGGCGGCGGAAGCGCTGACGGCAGTTTGTATCTCGCCGGCTCGCAATGCGGCGTAGAACCCGCCTTTCTCTTCAATATCCAGAAAAAGTTTCCAAGATCGGTCGGCAATAGACTGCGTAAGCACTTCGATGTAGTATGAACCGGCAGAGGGATCAACCACCTTGTCGAAGTGACATTCTTCGCGGAGCAGCAATTGCTGATTACGGGCTATTCGCTCGGAAAAGTCATCGGGAAGCTTATAAGCGCTGTCGAAAGGCATAACGGTCATACTGTCCACGCCGGCAATGGCCGCCGACATGGCTTCCGTCTGGGTACGAAGCAGATTGACGTGGGCATCGTAAACAGTCATATTCCATGCCGACGTCTGCGCATGAAGATATGCCTGACACCCTCTCCGATGCTTCGGCTTGTAAGCTTCCACTATTTCCGCCCACAACCATCGTGCTGCACGGAACTTTGCAATCTCCATAAAGTAGTTGGAGCTTATCCCATAATTGAACCGGATTTTGCCGGCGACCTCATCGGGGGAAAAACCCTCATCGGTCAGACATGCAAGCAATTCG
>JAITAD010000044.1 GCA_031284275.1 Tannerellaceae bacterium | reverse complement strand
GACCTCGCAGGCAAGACCATCCGCCTTAACTCGGCGCTGCCGGCCATTAACAAACATTTTGTCCGCATCGAAGGAGTCGGACTGACCCTTGCAAGTAACGCTCGCCCCCTCCTGTCCATTGATAGCGTTAGCGCCCATATCAGAGGCATCCGTTTCACCCCTGATGCAGAAGGCCTTGGCAACGAAACCGAAAATCTCGGCGGCGTCGTTCGGAACAACGGCGGTGACCTGACCATACACGCCTGTATCTTCTCCGGCAACACCTCCACCACATGGGAAGAAAACGGCGGCGCCCTATACAATAATGCCGGGGGTAAAATGTCCGTTGCCGCCTGTACGTTCTACAACAACGCCGCTTTTCGGGGAGGCGCCATCTACAATGCGGGGGAATTGGAACTGTTGGGGAATATTTTTTTCGGGAATCAAGCCCCTATACCGGGTAACGGCAAGACGCTGTTCAACAGCGACGGCACCGTGACCGCCACCTACAATCTCTACGATGTGGACGGAGCAGGTTACAGTTTCGAGACAGACAATACACACTCCGCCGCTATCTCTTTTTCCCCCACCACTTTTGAACCAACGCCGGATAATCTCTTGTCAGAAACGTTTGGCCCTCCTTCTTCCTATCCCGAACAGGACTACTACGGGGAATCTTTCGAATGGTCTGTCTTTCCGGGCGCCGTCAAGCGTACGCACGCCGAAGGCCGTATCCTCTTGTGGGAGAGTGTCGGGCAGGGAACGGTCGAATTGGTTGTAGGCCCTGTACCGGATGCCGTTGGCCTGGTCCCCAAGGGAAGCGTCGTCATCTTTCATGCGATTCCTCAAGGGGCGGGTGATACCCGTACCTTCCGATGGGAAGTGAACGGGCAGCAACATGCAGAGACGGGCGACCTGACACTCACCATCGATACCAACACTTTCGTCAGCGCCGTCTTCAACCGTATTTATACCGTTACCACAACCGAAGACAGCCCCCAAGGCGGACAAGGAACACTCCGCAACTACCTTTTCTCCGGTTGGCAGGGAGATGGCGATATCATCCGCTTCGCCGACGATCTGGCGGGGAAAACCATCGTGCTGTCCACCAATTTTCCTGAAATTACCCACCAAATAATAGTGGAAGGAAACGGCATAACCCTCGACGGAAGTAACCTCACCGCCCCGATGTTCAACCTCGTTGCCGGATCGAGTGCGACCTTCAACCGTATCCGTTTTACCGGCGTCAGCCTGCCGGAGAGCGCCTCCGAATCCATAGGAGGTGCGGCCTTCGTCAATCATGGCCAATTGACGTTGAACAACTGTATTTTCGACGACAACCACGCCGCCGGACGTTTGGGAGGAGCAGTATATAATGATAACCTTTTGATAATCAACGCCTGTACGTTCTGTGGCAATGTTGCCCAAGCAGGTGGAGCCATCTATGCCGCCGCAGGGGTAATCCTCACCGCCGGCAACGTCTTTTACAACAACACAGCCCCGACATCGCCTGACATCTGCGAAGTCACCCCCCAAAGGAATAACCATCGTCACGACCAATATTTGGCGGATCCTATCCTTGATATGGAAACGTTTATTCCTCATGACGGCGGCCGTTTCATTCCATACGCAGAAATGGTGTCACTCTTCGGCTTTCCGTCCGTCGATTTTTACAACACATTGCGCAATACCCGTACCGTCACGTCTGCCGGCGCAGCCGTCCGTCCGTCCGTCGTATCCTTTGAGACCCAATACGCCGACGTTATCCCTTCCCGCATCGTAGAACGGGGCAGCTTTCTTGATGAACCCTCTCCGCAACCACAACGTGCCGGTTACCTCTTCGTCGGATGGTTTGAAGACTTGGCGGGCGCCTATCGCTGGAACTTCGAACTCCGTCCGACAACGATGGAGACGCTCACCCTCTATGCCCGATGGCAAGACCTCCTGACCTTCCCTACGGTCACTTTCCGGTTCGGTAACGGGAAACCGGACAGTATCACCTATCCTTCGCCCGCCACGAGTCTGGTCGAACCTCCTGCCGATCCTTCCCGTCCTTATTATATCTTCACGGGGTGGTTTGCCAATGAGGGATGTACCGTTCTGTGGGACTTCCTGACCGTCGTCACTGCGAACACGACGCTTTACGCCGGTTGGAAGCCTCGTTCCTTCACGGTCGTTTTCGACCCTCGCGACGGTTCGCCTCCCGTCAGTCTCGAAACCACTTATGCCGCTCCGCTCGTTCCCCCCGCAATCACTCCCAAAGGTAACTCGCAGGTTACCGGATGGTTGGCGGATACCCTCAGTTCGGTGTTGTGGAACTTTACGACCATGCGCGTCACTGCCGATATGACGCTGTACGCTTTCTGGACACCTCCCCTCAAATCAATAGCTATTCCCTCCTCCCCGTCTGTTTCCCTGACACCGACGGCTTTTTCCGAAACCGTTCGCCTGCGGGGCGCCTGTGGCCGTCGCATCGGCGTCTATACTTCTTCCGGTCGCCTCATCCTGTCCCGCAGGCTGGGCACGGACGACGAGTTCGTCAATACCTCCGCTTTCCCTTCCGGACTGTACTTCTTCGTCCTCTCTGCCCTCGACGTTAAGGAATCCGTATTTTTCAAGGCCGTTAAACGTTAATCCGTCACCCATACGCCGTGAGCCGTTACATCGGTCGCTGTTTCTGCTGCCTCTTCGTCATCTCGCTGGTGGCAGGAGTGTTGCTCTACCAGTTCAAAGTCTTCGGCAGCGTAGACGAGCTTTGCCTCGGTGCGCTCCTCGTGTTGTTCTTCATTCACCTGTTCAGGACAAAAGACTGGGCGATGAACAAGGGTTTGCTCACCGTCCTTGCGATTTTCACTTTTTACCTCTTCTATTCCCTGTCCATACAGAGTAACTCGACGCCGGCCATTTTTACCGACCTCCTTGTACAGATGAAACCCTATCTGGCTTTCTTCTGCGTCTACCAACTCCGGCCTTCCCTGAGCAAGCGGCAACGTTTGTTAATCAATGAGTTCTGCCTTGTTTGCTGGGTTATCCTTATTCCTTTTGCGATCATCGGCCTGATAGACCCGCTCTATTTGATGCCGCTGATTGGCCATCCGGCCCTTCTCGCAGCTTCGGCAGCGGCGATTGCACTCGTATACCTTTACACATGCGAGCGTTACTCCCGCCGTACTATACTTATCTTCATCGGCTTGTTGGCGTTAGGAATCGGTTCGACTCGATCGAAGTTTTACGGTTTTTTCGTTTTTACCTCTTTTCTCGCCTTTTTTCTGCAAGATACGAATCGCTTCAAGCTGAATATCAAAAATCTGCTGATTCTTTTGGGCGTCATGGGCGTCATGGCGTTCGTGGCCAGAGAGAAAATCATGTTTTACTTCGTACAGGGGTTATCCAAGGATGTGGACAAAGAGTTCATCGCCCGTTTTGCACTCTATGCTACATCAGGAGAGATATTCATGGATTACCTGCCGTTCGGAAGCGGTTTGGGGAGTTTCGCCACCTATGCTTCGGGAGAATATTATTCTCCTGTTTACGCCAAATATGGGCTTGACGGTATTTGGGGGCTGAGCAAGAGCTATGGCGCATATATTACCGACACCTACTACCCCTCGCTGGCACAATTCGGTATCGTCGGGGTGGCGTTGTTCCTGAGTTTCTGGGTATATCTGCTCAGGAAAGCTTACCTGTACACGCAGTGGTCGGGCAACAGCCGCCCTTTGTTGATAGCGGCTTCCATCATGGGCTACTTCGCTGTGGAAAATATTGCCGATGCTACGCTGACAAGCAGTCGCGGATTCTTTTTCATGCTGCTGTTGGGCTTGGCCTTTTCCGAGATGTCGTCAGCGAGGAAGACTGCCGCCGGTGAGTAACCGTTCATAGATTGCCGCCAACTGCCCGCTGATATGCGGAAGTCCAAAGGTGTTCATCGCCAAGTCGTGCGCCCTGTCGCCTATCTGTCGCCGCAAATCGGCGTCGGCCATTAACCGTCTGAGTTGTCCGGCGAGGCCTTCCGGATCGCCGGCTTTTACCAATAAGGCCAGTTCTCCGTCTTGAACGACGTCCAACAAGCCTCCCGCCGGCGTGCAGACGACCGGCAGTCCATAAGACCATGCTTCCAACACGGTCATGGGGAATCCTTCAGGATAATGGCTTGGCAAACAGACGATGGCAGCTTCTCTGAAGAGTTGTTGCTTTTCTTCGTCCTTCGTCCATCCCCGAAAGGTTACCCTGTCGGTAATGCCCAATTCTTCTGCCATACGTTTCCCTTCGGCGATACATCCCGATCCGCCGAAAATAAGCTGCCAATCGGGGAAATCATCGGTGATACGCTTAAAGGCCTGCAAAAGGTCGAAACATCCTTTGGCTTGGGAAATGATGCCCATGAAAAGGATGTATGGCCGTTCCTCTGCAAATTGACGGGGAGTAACGGGGACGGTAGGATTGTAGAGTACCTCCATCGGCGTCGTTATCCCCATACGTGCGGCCTGCCCTTTCCATGCTTCGGAAAGTACGAGGATAAGGTGCGAAGACTGAAAAAGACGGGTATATAACCACCGGAAAAACGGGCCGTCCTCAATACGGGTGGCGGGGGTGGAGCAGTGGACGTGCGTAATAATCTTTTTTCCGGCTAACTTGGCGGGAATGAGAAAAAGGAGCTTGCGGAAAGCGGAAACCGGCGTGGCGACGTGCAAATGTACGATGCGATTGCCGGGAAGGAGCGTGACGTAACGCACGAAAGCACGAAGCAGGTATGTGATTTTCGACACAAAATTGCGGTCGGAATGTGATTCCAACCAGACAGGAGCGTAGTCACGCAAAGCGTCGGCCTGCACATAAACATCCACTACGGTGGCTATTCCGCCTCGCGTCTTCCGAGAGGTAGCGACCATTATTACTCCTTTCTTGCTGCGCTTCATTGCTGCTTCCTTACGTGAGGGGGCGACTTTTCAATAACGAACCCTCCATGCCTTTATTGCCGCCCGTTTCAGGTGCGGATGTACCTCTCTGCAAAGGGAACGTTATTTATTTTATCTTTGCGGCGCTTCGTAAAATAGGAAGAGATGAGAATCGTATGAGGCTTTCCAAGTTTGGATTTGAATTGCCGCTGGACCTGCTTGCCCAATATCCCGCAGAACGTCGGGATGAGTCACGTCTTCTGGTTTTGCATAGGGAAACGGGAGAGATAGAACATCGTATCTTCAAGGATATCTTGCAGTTCTTCGATGCCGGCGATGTTCTCGTCCTCAACAACACGCGTGTTTTCCCCGCCCGTTTGTTCGGCCGTAAAGAGAAAACGGGCGCCCGTATCGAGGTCTTCCTGCTTCGTGAATTGGATGCGGAAGTTTCCCTCTGGGATGTGCTGGTAGACCCTGCCCGCAAGATACGGATAGGAAATAAGCTCTATTTCGGCGACGACTCCGTCGTGGCCGAAGTCATCGACAACACGACCTCTCGCGGGCGTACCATTCGTTTCCTCCACGACAAACCGCATGAAGTGTTCAAGGAGAAGCTCTATACTTTGGGACAAACGCCCTTGCCGCGCTATATTCGGCGCGCCGTAACTCCCGAAGACGCCGAACGCTATCAGACCATTTACGCTACGGAAGAAGGGGCTGTCGTGGCGCCGGCGGCAGGGTTGCATTTCAGTCGCGAACTGATGATGCGTTTCCGAATAAAAGATTGTCAATTTGCTTTCTTGACTTCGCATACGGGCTTGGGGAACTTCAACGAGATCGATGTAGAAGACCTCACGAAACATAAGACTTACTCCGAACAAATCGCTATTAACAGCGAGGTGATGGATATCGTCAATAAGGGGATAGACGGGAAGAGACGTATCTGTGCTGTGGGCGTGTGTGCGATGCGGGCGTTGGAAACCGCACAGGGTACGGACGGTCACCTGAAAGAGTTCGACGGATGGACGAACAAGTTCATCTTCCCGCCCTACACCTTCGGTATAGCCAACGCTTTTCTTACCAACTTCCACCAGCCGTATTCTACCATGCTCATGATGGCAGCCGCCTTTGGCGGATTGGAGCAGGTTATGGAAACCTATAAACTTGCCGTCAAAGAAAAATATCGCTTCGGCGCTTACGGAGATGCCATGCTCATACTCTGAAAAAGACGTAACACTCCCCACACCACACCAAAAGAAAAGAAACGAATGAGGACATACCGGATTGTGAACAATGTATTGGGATGGCTGCTCTTTGCCGTAGCGGCCGTCACCTACCTGCTGACGATGGAACCCACGGCGAGTTTCTGGGATTGCGGCGAGTTCATCTCTTCTGCCTACAAACTCGAAGTAGGTCATCCGCCGGGAGCGCCTTTTTTCATGCTGACGGCCAACTTGTTCACCCGTTTCGCTTCCGATCCCTCGCAAGTGGCCATGACGGTAAACGCCATGTCGGCGCTTGCCAGCGCTTTGACGATCCTTTTCCTCTTTTGGAGCATCACACGGTTGCTGCGCCGCATGATCGTTACGGAAACAGAGGTGACTGCCGCCCAAATGGTGACGATTATGGGCGCCGGCCTTGTCGGGGCATTGGCCTATACTTTCAGCGACACTTTTTGGTTCAGCGCCGTTGAAGGCGAAGTATACGCCTATTCGTCGCTTTTCACCGCCGTCGTCTTCTGGCTTATCCTGAAATGGGAAGAAACGGCAGACGCCCCGCAGGCCGACCGATGGATCGTACTCATTGCTTATCTGATGGGGTTGAGCGTAGGTGTGCATCTGCTCAACCTGCTCTGTATCCCGGCCATCGTTCTGGTTTATTACTACCGGAAAACCGCCCATCCGACGGTGAAAGGCACCTTGCTCGCCACTGCTTTCTCCTTTGTCATGATAGCGCTGATGATGTTCGGCGTGGTGCAAGGGCTGGTGGAAGTGTGTGGGTGGTTCGAACTCTTTTTCGTGAACACGTTGGGCTTGCCCTACAATTCGGGTGTTTTCGCTTACGTGGCGGTACTCGCTGCCACATTGGTATGGGCTATTTGGGAAACGATGCGGGAAGAAGTGCACCTGCTGCGGCTACGCCTCTCTTTCTTGCTCTCCGTTATTTTGTTGGGTATCCCTTTCATGGGCGAAGGCTATCTGCTCGGTATCCTGCTTATTGTAGGGCTTGCCGTTTTCCTTTTCAAGCGTAAGACGCTTGCTGTCAAGACGCTCAATACCGTTCTCGTATCTCTGGCCGTTATTTTCATCGGATATGCCTCCTATGCCCTTATCCTCATACGGGCGACGGCCGATACGCCCATGAACCAGAACTCGCCGAAAGATATCTTTACCCTGCGTTCCTATCTCGCCCGCGAACAATACGGCGCCGCCCCCCTGCTCTACGGAAGGACCTATGCGGCAGAAGTGAAACGCGAAAATCGCGACGGAGCCTGCGTCGCCGTCATCGAAGAAGGTGCGCCGACGTGGAGTCGCATCGTCAAAAAAGGGGATGAGAAAGATCGTTACTACATTTCTCACCGCAACAGCGAAGTACAGTATGCGGACGAGCTCATGACGCTCTTTCCCCGCATGTTCAGCCCTGAAGGCCGCCATGTGGCGGCTTACAAGACGTGGGGGGAGGTAAAGGGCGTACCTGTCCGTATCAACCGTTGCGGGGACATTAAGACGGTGACGAAACCGACATTCGCCGAGAATCTCCGTTTCTTCTTCGCCTACCAGTTGAACTTCATGTATTTCCGTTACTTCATGTGGAACTTCTCCGGTCGGCAGAACGATATTCAGGGATACGGCGAAGTGATGAACGGAAACTGGATTACCGGCATCCCGTTCATTGACGAGGCGCTTGTCGGCCCACAGGAAGATATGCCTGCCGACATTAGCGATAACAAGGGGCATAACACCTATTTCCTGCTACCGCTTCTGCTTGGTATCCTCGGCCTCCTCTACCAGTTGTATGCCGGCGGCCGTGGTGTTCAACGTTTCTGGATCACGTTTTTCCTCTTTTTCATGACCGGTATCGCCATTGTGCTTTACCTCAACCAGACACCTTACCAGCCCAGAGAGCGGGATTATGCCTATGCCGCATCGTTCTACGCTTTCTGCATATGGATAGGCTTCGGCGTAGCGGCTTTGGCCGAACTGTTGAAGCGTTACCTCAAAGCGCCGGGATTACCGGCGGCGGCCGTCGCTACCCTCATAGCGCTACCCGTTCCTGCGCGTATGGCGTTGGAGAATTGGGACGACCACGACCGTTCCCTCCGTTACTTTGCCCGCGATTTCGGAGCGAACTATCTTGAGTCCTGCGAACCGAATGCCGTGCTTTTCACCAATGGCGACAACGATACTTTCCCGCTCTGGTATGTGCAGGAAGTGGAGGGTATCAGGACGGATGTACGTGTCTGCAATACCTCCTATTTGCAGACCGACTGGTACATCAGCCAGATGAAAAAGGACGCCTACGACTCCAAAGCCCTGCCCATTTCGTGGGAACTTGATAGCTATATTCAGGGAAAAAGAGACTTTGCCTACGTCATCCCCCGCTTGAATCAGCCGCTTGACTTGCTCACGGCACTGAACTTCGTCAAGAGTGACGACCCGAAGAACAAACGGATACCCGAATACCGTCAGGAACTTGACTACATTCCGACCAAGACGCTTATCTATCGGGTCGATACCGCCGCCGCTTTCGCTTCCGGTGTCATCGCAGAAGGCGACATTCCTTTCGTCGCTCCGGAAATGGTTATTGATTTGGAAGGGAAAGATGCGCTCGGCAAACAAGAGTTGGCCGTCCTCGACATGTTGCAGACCAACAATTGGAAGCGCCCCATTTACTATGCGATAACCGTTTCTTCCGACCAATACGTTCGCCTTGACTCCTATTTCCGCCAGACAGGATTGGCCTATCTCGTTACGCCCATGAAGGTGAACAATACCGTGAAATCGGTAGATGCCGACCGCATGTTCGATAACCTGATGAACAAGTTTCGTTGGGGCGGACTGGACACGGAGGGGGTCTATCTGGACGAAAATGTGATGCGTATGGCCAAAAGTTACCGTTCGGCGCTTTTTGGACGACTCGCCAGTATTCTCGTTTACGAAGGTGAGGATGAACGGGCTTTGCAGGTGCTGGACAAGGGGATGGAGGTGATACCTGCCTATAACGTTCCGTTAGATGAGAGCGCCCTCACTTTCGCAGAGCTGTACTATCAGCTTGGACAACCCGAAAAGGCCGAAAAGATTCACGAGGCTATCATTGCCAACGCTTTTCGTAACCTGAATTGGTTCCGGCGTCTGAAACCGGTGCACCGCAATTCCGTCATTGATGAAGTGAAGCGAAATCTCTCTATCGCACAGGAAGTGTTGAGGGTAGGAGGATACTATAACGCCGATTTTGCTGCCCGACACCGGCCGAGTTTCGATCAATACAACACCTTTTAAGCAATACTTACCTAAAAACAACCCCTCAAATGACAACAACGACCGACCGCCTCTCTGCCCTGCGGGCCTCTATGAAGAGGCAACAATTGGATGCTTACATCCTGACCGATTCCGATCCGCACCTGAGCGAATATACTGCCGAACGGTGGAAAGTGCGCAGTTGGCTCTCGGGTTTCACCGGATCGGCAGGTACCGTCGTGGTGACCGCTGAAAAAGCCGCTCTCTGGACAGACTCCCGCTATTTTGTTCAGGCCGAGATTGAACTCGCCGATGCAGACATCGATATCTACAAGGTCGGAGTCGCCGGAACTCCCGCCATCGCCGATTTCCTGAGCGCCGAACTCTCCGAAGGGCAGACGGTGGGTGTCTGTGGACAGACTTACAGCGTTGCCCTTTCCCGTTCGCTCGAAACCAAGCTGTCGAAAGCCGGTATCCGCTTGGATCCTTCTTTCGACTTGGCGGAAGAGATTTGGGAAGATCGTCCTGCCA
Source organism: Tannerellaceae bacterium (assembly GCA_031284275.1). The sequence continues at coordinate 23,279 of JAITAD010000044.1, read as the reverse complement.
TCCCCGATGCACCTTGCTTCCTTCTGGAAGATCAGTACAGTGGGCTATCCGTCACCGAGAAACTGAACGATGTACGTGCCCGACTTGAAGAAGACGGAGTGGATGCCGTCATTTTGACTGCGCTTGACGATGTCGCATGGACGTTCAACATACGCGGAAAGGATGTCGCCTACAATCCCGTCGTTATCAGCTACGGATTCGTTTCAAAGGACGGAGGCGTCCTGTTCATCGACACGAAAAAAGTACCCGAAGAGGTCTTCGTCTACCTGCAAGAGGCAGGCATCTCGTTTCTGGCCTACGACGCTTTTCCGGATTTTCTCTCTCAACTCCCTGACGGGACGAGCGTATTCATCGATCCGGCGAAGACCAATATCACCCTGCACAATGCCATCCCCGATACTTGTCCGTTGGTAGAAGGTTTCACGCCGGTCACCCATCTTAAAAGCGTTAAGAACAGCGTGGAGATAGAGGGATTCCGCAGTGCGGCCATTAAGGACGGTGTGGCGCTGACCAAGTTCTATATGTGGTTGGAAGAGGCGCTCCGCAACGGAGAACGGGTGACCGAGCTAAGCGCCGCCGCCCGACTTTCCGCTTTCCGTGCCGAAGAAGACCTTTACCTTATGGATAGCTTCAGCACCATCTGCGCCTATGCGGAACACGGCGCCATCGTGCATTACTCCGCCACCCCCGAATCTGACGCCGTCATTCACCCCGAAGGGTTGCTGCTGATTGATTCCGGCGGCCACTACCTCGACGGAACGACCGATGTCACCCGTACCGTCGCTTTGGGAGCGCCTACCGAACAGATGAAGGCGGACTTTACCTGCGTCCTGAAAGCTATGATAAGCCTTTCCAAGTGCAAGTTCCCCGAAGGGACGTCCGGCGGCCAGTTGGACGTTCTGGCGCGTAAACATCTCTGGGATGCGGGTCTCAACTACCTGCATGGGACGTCGCACGGTATCGGGCACTGTCTCAATGTCCACGAAGGTCCGCAGAGTATCCGTCTGGCAGATACCAATCTTACCCCTTTGAAAATCGGGATGATACTCAGTAATGAGCCGGGATTGTACCGCATAGGAGAGTACGGCATACGTACCGAAAATATGATGATCGTCAGAGACAGCTACGTATCCGCCGAGTTCGGAGCTTTCCTGCACTTCGACCCGGTGACGCTTTGCTACATCGACGAACGTCTCTTGCTCGTCCCCAAACTTTCCATCAGCGACATCAATTGGCTCTACCGTTATCAGCAGCGTGTCTTCGACCGCTTGCGTCCTTACCTCACGGATGCGGAACGTATATGGCTGAGGCGCAAGACGTCCTGTTCATTCATGCGCAATACCCCCGTACCAAGACGTCACTCTCCCTCTTCCGGCAGCCCGCGCAGATAATCGGCCACTTCCTCCATAAGCCATTTCGGCGTAGATGTAGCCCCGCAGATACCTATCCGGTGAACGCCGGAAGGTAGCTTCGGGGCTATGTCTTTCACTCCGGAGACAAGAAAAGATAACGGATTGGCACGCCGACATTCCTCGAAAAGGACTCGGCCATTGGAACTTTTCTCTCCGGTGACGAAGAAAATGACGTCATGCGTAGCCGCAAAGGTACTCACCTGCTTCAGGCGTTTGGATACCTGACGGCAAATGCTGTCATAAGAAGTCAGCCGTGCGCCGGAGGCCTGAACACGCCGCTCTATCTCTGCCGCTATTCGGTGGAAGCCCTCTTCCGACTTGGTTGTCTGGGCAAAGAGAGCGACGTCGCGCTGATAATCCAATTTGTCCAGGTCACGCTCGTTCTCCACGACGATGGCATCGCCATGGGTCTGTCCGACCAACCCGTTCACCTCGGCGTGTCCTTTCTTTCCGTAGATGACCACCTGCGTCCGTTTTTCCCGCGATTCCTCGTAGCATTGGCGGATCTGCCGCTGCAAGCGGAGCACTACCGGACAAGTGGCATCTACTATCGTCAGCCCGTTACGCTGCGCCATATCATAAGTTTCCGGCGGCTCGCCGTGCGCTCGAAACAGGACTGTCGTGTCATGGAGGCGAGATAATGCCTCATGGGTTATTGTGACCAACCCCATCCGTGTCAGCCGGCGTACTTCGAGGTTATTGTGCACAATGTCCCCCAAACAGTAAAGGTTACCCCGTTGCCGTAACTCGCGCTCGGCATCCTCAATGGCGCGCACTACGCCGAAGCAGAAGCCGGAGTCCCTGTCTATCTCTATTTCCATAACCGTTCACCGACAAACCTCTACTCCGGACGATAGCCGAAGGACTGCAAGAGCGCCTCCCGATTGCGCCAGTCTTTCTCCACCTTGACCTGTGTTTCGAGATAAACTTTCTTCTCAAAGAAACGCTCAAGGTCATGCCGAGCTTGGGCGCCGACCTTCTTCAAGGCCTTTCCGCCGTGCCCGATGATGATTCCCTTTTGCGACTCCCGTTCCACGATAATCAGTGCGCGGATACGCAGTAAGGTATTCCCCTCCTCAAACGACTCCACGACGACCTCTACCGAGTAAGGTATTTCCTTCTGGTAGTACAGCAGTATCTTCTCCCGCAGAATCTCCGCAACGAAGAAACGGGCGGGGCGATCCGTCAATGCGTCTTTTTCGAAATAGGGCGGTGAAGTGGGGAGCAAGTCCGTTACCCGCCGTTGCACGTAATCGATCTGAAAATTATTGGACGCCGATATGGGTGTGATTTCCGCTTTCGGCAGCAACTCACCCCACTTGACGGCGAGCGCATCCAACGTCTTCGGCGTACAGAGGTCAATCTTATTGATGAGCAGGAGGACGGGGACCCCCATTCCCTTTACCTTATCGAGAAAAACCTCGTTTTTGGTTGGCGTTTCAATAACGTCCGTCACATAAAGCAGCACATCGGCATCTCCCAATGCGGAACAGGAGAAGTTCAGCATGGACTCCTGAAGTTTGTAATTCGGTTGGAGTACACCCGGCGTATCGGAATAGACGATTTGCATATCCGGCGTGTTCACGATACCTACAATCCTGTGGCGCGTCGTCTGCGCTTTCGACGTGATGATAGACAGCCGTTCCCCTACCAGCTTGTTCATGAGCGTAGACTTCCCCACGTTAGGGTTACCCACGATATTGACGAAGCCCGACTTATGCTTGCCTGTTTCCGCTCTGCTGTCCGTCATAACCCCATTTCAGGTAGGCGGCGCCGTATACGAAGCCCGCACCGAAAGCGGCGAGAATCATGTTGTCCCCTTTCCGGAGACGGTCTTCCCATTCCCAGAGACAAAGGGGTATGGAGCCGGCGCTCGTATTTCCGTATCGCTCTATATTCACCATGATCTTTTCTGCCGGCACGCCGAGTCGTTTTCCGGCAGCGTCGATGATACGCTTGTTGGCCTGATGGGGGACGACCCAATCGATTGCGTCTTTGGACAATTGGTTACGTGCAGCTATCTCGGCAGCAACGTCGGCCATGTAAGCGACGGCATACTTGAAGACGAACTTGCCGTCCTGACAGACGTAGTTCAAATGCTTGTCGATGGCCTCGTGCGAGAGAGGCTGTACAGAACCGCCTGCCCACAGAATCAAATGTTCACGTCCGATACCGTCCACCCGCAGAATGGTGTCCATCAATCCGCAGTCTTCCTCCGTCGGTTCCAACAGGACAGCCCCACAACCGTCGCCGAACAGGGGAGCGGTGTTACGGTCGGTATAATCGGTCAAAGACGTCATCTTATCTCCCGCCACAAGGATAACTTTCCTGTACCGTCCTGAGCGAATGAGGTTTGCCGCCATTTCCAATCCATAGAGAAAGCCCGAGCAGGCTGCCTGCATGTCGAAAGTAAAAGCACGGGTACACCCTGTATCGTAGGCTACGATGGATGCTGTGGGGGGAAAGACGTAATCGGGCGTCGTTGTGGCGCACAAGAGCGCCTCTACTTCCGAAGGGTCTGTCTCCGTCTTCTCCAAGAGCTGACGGACGGCGCGGACAGCCATGTAGGACAGCCCTTTCTTTTCGCCCCGCAGCACACGCCGCTCTTTCACGCCGACGCGCGTAGTGATCCACTCGTCGGAGGTGTCTACCATCCGTTCGAGGTCTGCGTTCGTCAAGACCTCATCGGGGACAAAACCTCCTACGCCGGTAATGACCGCGTTTATCGGTGCCATACGCGGAGGAGGCTAAACGGCTTCCTTCTGCTCTATAGCCAACTTGCCGCGATAGTAACCGCAGGCTCCGCAAACGGTATGATAAACGTGCCAAGCCCCACAATTCGGGCAGACCGCCAGGGTAGGCAACTCTGCCTTGTCATGCGTCCGACGCTTGGCGGTGCGTGCATGCCCTTGTCGTCTTTTAGGATGTGCCATAGTTACTGCTGATTTTTCGTTGTTTGTGTGCGCTTAACTGATCACTCCCTTTCCCCCTCATTTTCCATATCCATTGCCTCTGCGTCAAATACGTCCGCCATATCCGTTTCATCGTCGGCCGCATGGTGACGGAGGTGAGAAGCCATATCGCGATTGCATTTGCCCGGAGCATGTACATGCTTCATGGGAAGAGACAGGGTGACGAACTCGTAGAGGAACCACGCCACGTTGATAGCCCCTTCTTCTTCGGGAACGACGACCACCTCGTCGCTCTCTTCGGAAAACTCCTTGCCGAACTTTACCACCAACCGGTTACGGCTGTCCACAGGAAGCTCCACTTCGTCCAGACACCGGTCGCAAGGTACCCTGACGGCTCCCTGCAAGTGGAAAGCCATGTCAAAGGCATCACCCATGCGCCGAACGGTCAAACTCACTTGAATCCGACCCTTCCGCACCTCATCGCTGTCAATGTCGGCAAAGAACTCGTTCCCAAGCAGATAGGCATAGGACTGCTCCGTACCGGAGATGCCCTTCAGGTCTACCTTATATGTGCCGAACTTTGCCATTTTGCCTCTTTGTCTGTTCCTTTGAAAGCGCCGCAAAAGTAGCAATAAATACCAAAAGCATTACCTTTGCCCCAAAAGAAAATGGATGGAGATTGTCATCATCGCAGGCCTCATCATTCTCAATGGGGCGCTGTCCATGGCGGAAATCGCATTGGTGTCGGCACGCAAAGCGCGCTTGGAAGTTGAGGCAAAAAAGGGGATAAAGTCAGCGCAAAAAGCGCTTGATTTGATGAGTCGTCCCGACACTTTCCTCTCTACCATCCAAATCGGTATCACCCTCGTGGGAATCTTGACGGGCTTGTACTCCGGAGAGGCTTTTGCCGCCGGTTTCGCCGATGTCGTCGGGCAAGTGGAGCCGTTGCACCCCTATGCTTTTTTTATCGCCAAGACGACGATCGTCGTTGCCGTGACTTTCCTCACGCTGGTGTTTGGCGAACTGGTGCCCAAACGCATCGGTATGAGTTTTGCCGAACGGATAGCCAAATGGTCGGCGCACCCGATGCGTGTCCTTTCAAAAACCTGTGCCCCTTTTGTCTGGCTGCTTACGCGCAGTACCGAAGCGGTTGTTCGACTCTTCAGACTGCACAGGAAGAACGGTAACCACGTCACGGAAGAAGAGATCAAAGCCATCGTCAGGGAAGGGCTGGACGATGGGGAAGTACAGCAAGTGGAACAGGATATCGTCGGACGGGTCTTTAATCTTGGCGACCGTAACTTGGGCACCATCATGACGCACCGGAACGAATTGGTGTGGCTGGACATCAACGACAGCCTTGAGGTCATACACCGTAAGATGCAGTCCCGCCTCTTTAATATCTATCCCGTCGCCTCCGAACGGTTGGACGAGCTTTGTGGCGTAGTCTATCTCAAAGACCTCTTCCGTCACCTGAACGACCCCGACTTCTCCCTCAAACAGATTATCCGCCCTGCCGAATATCTGCCGGAAAGCCAGAGTGTCTACAACGCTCTTTCTCTCTTCAAGCAAGCCCGTGTCAAGTATGGTATCGTTACCGACGAGTTCGGCGCCATTCAGGGTATCGTCACCCTCAAAGATATCATGGAAGGGCTGATAGGGCAAATATCCGAAGCCGGAGAGGAACCCGACCTTGTACAGCGTACCGACGGGAGCTGGCTTGTCGATGGACAGTTGTCCTTTTACGACTTTCTATCCCACTTCGATGCCGAAGACCTTTACGCCGAACATGAACACAACACGTTGAGCGGCCTCATCCTCGAACTCCTCGAACATGTGCCCCGCACGGGAGAACGGTTCACATGGTGTGGCTTCGACTTTGAAATCGTGGACATGGACGGCACACGTATAGACAAAGTGCTGGTAAAGAAAAGATAATCATCTGCAAATAACGATTACGACATGAGAATAGCCTTAACCTTTCTCGCCTCCATCCTGTACTTGGCTGCGAGCTTTCCGGCCGTTGCCTATACGAATGAATCCTGCCGGAAATACATCCAGAAATACGCCTCTCTCGCTATCGAACAACGTAATAAATACCGCATACCGGCAAGTATCACCCTCGCACAGGGGATCATGGAATCGGGCGCCGGACAGAGTGATCTCGCCCGCAAGTCGAACAACCACTTCGGTATCAAATGCCATCCCAACTGGAAAGGAGGACGGGTCTATCACGACGACGACAATAAAGGCGAATGTTTTCGGAAATACAGGAAAGTGGAAGACTCTTACGAAGACCATTCCCGTTTTCTGGAACGTCCTCGCTACGCCTCCCTTTTCAAATACAAGGTGACCGATTATAAAGGATGGGCGCACGGACTGCAATCTTGCGGTTACGCAACCGACAAGGCCTACGCCGTCAAACTGATCAAACTCATCGAAGAATATGACCTTCATCAGTTCGATAAAGGGAAAAATCTCAACCAGTCGCTCAGTCGCAGGGCACGCAAGGACGCCTTCGAAAACCTTCTCCAATACAAACACACCATCCTCAAAAACAACGGCCTCCCCTATGTTCACCCGCTTGCCGACGACGACTTCGAACGTATCGCCGCCGATTTAGGCCTCAAAGCCAAGACCTTGCAGAAATACAACGAAGTCCCCCCGTCATATACTTTGAAAACCGACGATTTCGTCTACCTGAAAAAGAAGAAAGGGAAAGCCGCCAAGCCTAACCGCACCCATACCGTCAAGCAAGGTGAGTCCATGCACTCCATCTCGCAAACTTACGGTATCCGCCTGAAGAACCTCTATAAACAGAACCGTAAGGATAACGACTACGTCCCCCAAGAAGGCGACGTCCTAAAACTCCGTTAGCGTTCCGTTCAGCGGGAGATACGTTTCCGTTCGTTTTCGTCAAGGACGGTCTTGCGCATACGCATGTGGTTGGGCGTTACTTCCACGTACTCGTCGGCTTTGATGTATTCGAGCGCATCTTCGAGGCTGAAGACGACCGGTGGGGCAAGAGAGACCTTGTCGTCGGAACCGGAAGCCCGCATGTTGGTCAATTTTTTCGATTTGGTGACATTTACGACCAAGTCGCCCTCTTTCGTATGTTCTCCGACGACCTGTCCGGCATAAACCTCATCGCCCGGAGCGATGAAAAAGCGGCCGCGCGACTGCAAATTGTTCAACGCATAGGCAAAAGCCGTCCCCGTTTCCATAGCTATGATCGAACCGTTCGTTCGCCGATCGATGTCTCCACGCCACGGACGGTATTCGAGAAAACGATGGGCGATAACGGCCTCTCCGGCAGACAGTGTGAGCAGCGTGTTGTTCAACCCGATGATCCCGCGCGAAGGAATGGTAAACTCCAGATAGACGCGTCCTGCCCGATTCTCCATGATATCCATTTCGCCCTTGCGGCGGGTAACGACGTCTATCACACGGCTGGCCGTCTCTTCGGGAAGATTGACGGTGAGCTGTTCTACAGGTTCGCAACGTTGCCCGTTGATCATGCGGATAATCACTTGAGGCTGGCCTACTTGAAGTTCATACCCCTCACGGCGCATGGTCTCTATCAGGATGGAGAGGTGGAGGATACCTCGCCCGAAAACCGTCCACGCATCGGCGGAATCGGTAGGGGTGAGGCGCAAGGCAAGGTTTTTATCCAACTCGCGCGTAAGACGGTCAAAGATATGACGCGAAGTGACATATTTCCCGTCCTTACCGAAAAACGGAGAATTATTGATGGTAAAGAGCATGGACATCGTCGGCTCGTCGATGGCAATCGATGGTAACGCCTCAGGCGTAGCCTGTTCGGCAACCGTCTCCCCAATCTCAAAATCTTCTATGCCGACGAGGGCGCAAATGTCACCCGAACGGACGGAATGTACCCGTGTCCTTCCCAAACCTTCGAAAACGTCCACTTCCTTGATGACGGATTTGGCTACGGAGCCGTCACGTTTGCAAAGCGCTATCTCCTGCCCTTCGCGCAGCTCGCCACGATGGACGCGACCTACCGCAATACGTCCGACGTACTTGGAGTAGTCAAGCGAGGTGATAAGCATCTGCGAAGGACCGTCCAACACCTGCGGTGCAGGAATGAACCGCACTATAGCGTCGAGCAACGGCAGTATGTCGGAGGACGGCTTGCGCCAGTCGTCTGACATCCATCCCTGTTTGGCGGAACCGTAGATAGTGGGGAAGTCCAACTGCTCCTCCGTAGCATTCAGGCTGTACATCAGGTCGAACACCATCTCCTGCACTTCGGAAGGACGGCAGTTCGGCTTGTCTACCTTATTAATGACCACAATGGGTTTTAATCCCAACATGATGGCCTTTTGCAGGACAAAACGCGTTTGAGGCATCGGACCCTCAAAGGCGTCCACCAACAACAAACAACCGTCTGCCATGTTGAGGACGCGTTCTACTTCACCACCAAAGTCCGCATGGCCGGGAGTATCGATGATGTTGATCTTGCAATCTCGATAAAGGATGGAAACGTTTTTGGAGAGGATGGTAATGCCCCGTTCGCGCTCGAGATCGTTGTTGTCGAGAAAGAGGTCAGGCTCCGCCTGTCCGGTACGAAAAAGTTTACCGGCAAGCAACATCTTGTCTACAAGCGTCGTCTTACCGTGGTCTACATGCGCAATAATGGCAATGTTTCGGATATTCTCCATGCGTCGTTTTATGTTATTTAAGCTATACGTTAAAGCGGAAGTGCATAATGTCGCCGTCCTGCACGATATAATCCTTACCCTCGACACTCATCCGTCCGGACTCCTTGACGGCATTTTCGGAGCCGTAACGGACATAGTCGTCATATTTTATCACCTCGGCGCGAATGAACCCTTTCTCGAAATCGGTGTGGATGATGCCGGCACAAATCGGCGCCTTACTGCCCCGCGGGAAAGGCCACGCATGGACTTCCTTGGGGCCGGCCGTGAGGAACGTCTCCAGATTGAGCAACCGATAAGCCGCCTTGACCAGACGGTTCACCCCCGATTCCTGTAACCCTATGCTTTCAAGGAACATTTGCCGCTCCTCAAAGCCCTCGAACTCGGCAATTTCGCTTTCTATCTTGGCTGCCAGAACGAGTATCTCGGCATCTTCGCCCGCTACTGCCCGGCGGACGGCCTCCACATGGGCGTTCCCCGCAGCGGCGGAAGCTTCGTCTACGTTACATACGTACATAACGGGCTTAGCCGTCAGCAGAAAGCAGTCGTGAGCCATGCGCCATTCGGCAGGCGTATCGAAACGGACGCTGCGGGCGCTCTTTCCCTGTTCCAGCGCCTGTTTGAAACGGAGGAGCACCTCATATGCGAGCTGCGCCTGCTTGTCGCCTCCCGTCTGCGCTTGCTTTTGAACTTTGGCAATCCGTCCTTCTATGGTCTCGAGATCTTTGATTTGTAACTCGGCGTCAATAATTTCCTTGTCGCGAACGGGGTCTACCCCGCCGTCCACATGCACGATGTTCGCATCCTCGAAACAGCGCAGGACGTGGATGATGGCATCCGTTTCGCGAATGTTGGCCAGGAACTTGTTCCCCAATCCTTCCCCTTTGCTCGCACCCTTAACCAGTCCCGCAATGTCTACGATTTCGACCGTAGCCGGCACCACGCGGCCGGGATGAAGCATCTCCGTGAGTTTGCTCAGCCGCTCGTCAGGCACGGTAATGACACCCACGTTAGGCTCTATCGTGCAAAAAGGGAAGTTCGCCGACTGCGCCTTTGCGCTCGACAGACAATTAAATAACGTGGACTTCCCTACGTTCGGAAGGCCTACGATGCCGCATTGTAAAGACATTTTTTGATTGGCGATATGGATGAACAACGTAACATAAACCTTGTCGGACAAGCCGACCTCTCTTTTTGCGCCGCAAAGGTAAGATAAGCGGCGACAGTCCCCGCCCTGCGTCGTAGAAAAGTTTTCTCGGCGGAACAAGGGTTGCTGCCTTGTAAAGTTTGCGTTCCGAGCGTGGTAATATCTCCCAAAAAGTATAATTTCGCACCGTGGTAGATTAGTTTAGCCGTGGTGTGAGCACACCCTAACAGTAGAGCGCTATGAAAGTGAAGAGACAGCTTCTTCGTCTTATTGTCCTTGCCGCCGGCTGGGGAGGGGGCTTCGTTACGCCTGCAACCGCTGATATCGTTGAAGTAACCGTTACCGGAAGCTCGAATGCGCTCGTCAAACTGGCGGAAGAATATACCCCTGCACTCCTGACGCACCTCAAAGTTTCAGGTACCTTGCCTGCGGAAGATATCCTCTTTCTCAAAGAACATTTTTCCCGCTTAGCCTATATCGACCTCAAAGACCTGAAATTGACGACCCTCGAGGGGGACAAGTCGGATACCCTTTGCGCCAACGCCTTTTCCGACCTTACCTCGTTGGAACAGATTCTCCTGCCCGATGCTTTGGAAGTAGTCGGCATCGCCGCTTTTAAGAATTGCGGGAAACTGCAAAGCATAACTTTTCCATTACCGCTGAAATCCATTCATGACAGTGCTTTCTTCAATTGCAGTTCGCTCTCCGGTACACTGAACATATCGGCTAACGTAGAGAACATAGGCATAAGCGCTTTTCAGGATTGTAAGCATCTCACCGCTTTGGTATTCAACGGTATCAAGGTGAAGAGTATCGGTGCCTACGCTTTCAGTGGAGACTCCGGCCTCAGTAATGAACTCTACCTGCCGATCGATCTCCGCGTGATAGCGCCGGGGACGTTTTACAACTGCGGCTTTACGGGTACGCTGCGTATCGGCGATTATGTCTCCGTCATACAGGGAGATGACTTTCCTGCCGATGAAACCGGCGTAAACTTTCCGCAGGGTGAGGGGAAGGGTGCCTTTGAAGGTTGTTCCAAGTTGAATGACATCGACTTTGGCGTCGGTTTGTGGAGAATAGGCGCAAGCGCTTTTTCCGGTTGTACGGGGTTGGGCGGTACGTTGGACTTTCCGGCAGGCCTGCGTTACATTGGGCCGGCAGCTTTTCACAACATAGGGATCACCTATCTGAAACTTCCGCTGTGTCTGAGCGAGTTCATCGTTTATCACCCCTCACCGGTTCCCGGTCCTTCTACCGGCGCTTTCTCCGCTTGCAAGAACCTTACCGAACTGGTGATATCCGACCGAATAGAAGACATACCCCCTTACACGTTTTACGGTTGTTCGAATCTGGATAAGGTTACCGTAGGCAAGCGCTTGCTTACGGTAGGAGCGTCTGCTTTTGAAGGGTGTTGGAAGCTTATTGACGATACGTGGGACGTATGGACGGACATACATTTGGACCCCTCGCTTTCTACGCTCGGTATCGTTATTGTCCGTCACCCATCCCTTGATCCCGTTTCTTTTTACGTCCGGCACGACGGGTTGGATAACACCAGTGGCGAAAACGGCCACACTTGGGCGACAGCTTTCCGGTCATTGGAAAAAGCCGCCCAAGAGTTGGAAAAGATCGTTCAGGAAGATGAAAACTATGCCGATTCCGCCTATGTGCGCATGGAAGCGATAAGCTATACGGCAACGGCGGGGAGCATCCATCTCTCGCATGGTTCCATCATCGGCGGTTATCTCGGTATAGAGGAACCGAATGGCCCGCCGGCCGGCAATTCCTCTTCGTTGAAATTGACAAATAACCCCACACTGGCCGGTAAACCCGCTTTAATCATCGGCAACTCCATAGGCGCCGATCCCGTCAAAGTGAACCTGAGTCACATGAACGTCTCCGGTGTGGAGGTGCGTGGTTTTCTGACCGCCGACTGGGATTATACCTCCGTCACGGACGTCACTTTCCAACGGCCGGCTGTCCTGACCGGTGCCTTTACCCTTAAAGGAAAGGTCGAGATACGGGAATCGCTGACTGTTCCCCACGGATGCGTTACTTTCCATGATGCCGTTCTCAACTCCTATGCCCCTATCAGCGTTAGCGATGTGAATGCTCTCGGTACGGTGACGTTCGACCTTCCGGTATGGGATCCCGGCGTGGAGTATGTTGTTCTTTCCACTTGGGGGGATACCTTGCAGAACGTCAACGCTTTCCGCGCTACCGTAGACGGTCAGCCATTGACGGGAGAACGGGGTTTTCACTTCGAGTGGAGGCGGGATACCCGCATGAATGCACAGGGAAAGTCCGTTGAGTACGGCAGTCAAAGGCATTTGGTGGCTGTTGCCCATGTTCCACCGGATGAGATAATTGTCCGCCGTGACGCCACATATTCATCCTACACCGGCCCCTACATCGCTCGTGGTGGTTCCGCACGATTCACCTTTGAAGTCGTCCCCGCTTCTGCTACCCGCCCTGAGGTTAAATGGTATTCTTCCGATCCTTCCATCGTCACGATAGATTCCATAACGGGTGAGGTAAAGTCTGTCGGAGGCTTAGGTTCGGTAGATATTAGCGCCGAAGCGGCATTCGGTAACCAGAGAACCGGACACTATACGCTCACCGTCACTGAAATCACAAGTATCACCTCTTACAGCAACCGTATCCCGCTTGACGGAACGCTGTATATACAGGCGACTACCAAACCTTCCGGTATTATCGAAGGAGGAGCGCTCACTTGGGATGTCAGTAGTGACGACGGTGGGATGGCATGGGTAAATTGGGTTGCCGGAGAAGGAAACAACGCCGGATCTTACGTAGCATACGGCGTACATCCCGGGTCTGTGACCATTCGAGGGAGTGTGGATTCTTCCATTTCTGGAACAGGTTATTTCGTCGTTACAGGAGTAACCGTTACCGGCGCCGAGAGCGACCGACTGTGGATAGAAGACTCTACCCTCCAATTGAAAGCCACTGTAATACCTTGGGTGGATGACGATGTCATCGTCTGGACAAGCGACTCTTTGCACGTCGCCGAGATTGACGATCGCGGATTTGTCACGCCCATCGCTCCGGGGACGACCACTATCACCGCCGCCCTCAACAAAGACCGCACCATCTTTACCCAATATACCTTACACATTACCAATCTCATTGTTTCTGCCCCTACGGCAAACGTCCTTACCGGCGACAATCTCGCCCTCTCGGCCAAGCTTATTCCTAAGGCAGGTAAAGATACCACGCTGGTATGGACATCTTCCGACCCCTCCATCGCCACCGTCGATCCCGTCACGGGTATCGTCACGGGGATACAGCCGGGTGAAGTGATCATTACCGCCGCTCTGTTGGCGTATCCGGAAGCGATAACCCGCTCTATCCCCATCAGCGTTATACAGCGTCCCGTTATTGACACCAAGATATCCGTCGGCGGTTCGCTTGCGCTTCCTGCCGACCTTATCGTACGTGGTGTCCCCACCCCCGTGCAGTGGGTATCTTCCGACCCCGAAATAGCGGCAATTGATGACGATGCCCACATCAATGCCATAGCCCCCGGGCACATCGTCCTCACCGGTACCCTCTCGTCCGATCCGCTTGTCAGTATGTCTTTCATTGTCCACGTGGCGCAAGTAACCATCACTCCCCACGAGCCGCAATCCATTCCCGTCAATGTCCCCCTGCAATTGCTCTACACCGTCCTCCCTGAGGATGTGCCTGCGCTCGGCGCTTTCCGATGGTCGAGTTCCGACACCCTTGTGGCCAAAGTGGACTCCGTTACGGGGCTTGTTTCCGCCGGTATCGTTAAGGGGCAGGCCGACATCATCATCGCTTCCGAAGACGGTTGCCTTACGGATACCGTCCGTGTTACGGTCGTAGACCCCGTCGATGGACTTTTTATCACCGAAAACGTCCGGCTCATGGCTAAGGGAGAAACCCATACCCTCAACGTCTTGATGTACCTTGACCCCAACTCCCCGCCCACCATTCCCGACCGTGAACTCCAATGGTTCAGTTCCGATCCCGAACTCGTTTCGGTTTATCACGGTGTAATCACTGCATGGGCGGATACGAAACCCGGCATTCCTGTCCGTATCTACGCCCGAACGGTTGATGGTCAATATACCTCCACCGCCTGCGAGGTTTCCGTAATGACTTTTGCCACAGATATCGTTTCTTCCTCTGACCTTACGCGGGTTTCCTGTGGATGGCAAGCTTCCATCACGGCCGGCGTACTTCCTGCAGACGCTACCTTGCAGGGGGTCAAGTGGAGTATCGAAAATCCTGCTATTGCCGCCATCGTCCCGAGTACGACGACAGAAAACATCTGTACCATACAGGGGCTGTTTGCCGGAGAAACGACCCTTTACATCGAATCTCTGGACGGCCGTGTCATCAAGACGCACCGCATCGTCGTTTCCTACATCACCACAACCGCAAACGAGGAGGTCTTCCCTGTCGAACGCAGTATTATCCCCGAACGTGGCGCTTTGCACCTCATCGGTATGGATGGTTACCGTTGTGCCGTCTTCGCCCTCACGGGACAAATCAAAACACAGTTCCAAGTGAACGACCACGACGTTTATCAGCCGCTCTCCCTCCCTGCCGGCGTCTATATCCTGCGTGCCGAAGGGCGCGATGGGGCGTTATCCCGGCGCTTTGTGGTAAAGTAAAGCACGCATGAAGTTGAATATCGCAGTGTTGTCCGGTGACGGTATCGGGCCGGAGATTGTAGAGCAAGGCATGAAAGCCGTTCGTGCCGTCTGTCGGAAGAAAGGGCACGCATTACAGGCGAGGGAAGCCCTTGTCGGGGCGATAGCCATCAAGGAAACGGGCAGTCCTTACCCCGATGACACGCATGCCCTTTGTATGGAGAGTGACGCCGTTTTCTTTGGCGCCATCGGTTCGCCGGAATACGACAACAACCCTGCCGCCAAGGTGCGGCCTGAACAGGGTTTGCTTGCCATGCGCAAGCAGCTCGGGTTGTATGCCAATATCCGCCCCGTCACCACCTTCCCTACCCTCCTCCACAAATCCCCCCTTCGTGCCGACCTGGTCAAAGGCGCAGACTTAGTCTGTATTCGCGAACTGACGGGAGGCCTCTACTTCGGGAAGCCGCAAGGGCGAAGTGAGGACGGTACGACCGCTTATGACACTTGTGTCTATACCCGCGAAGAGATTGCCCGTATCGTACATCTGGCCTACGGATACGCCCGTAACCGGCGACGGAAGCTCACCGTCGTCGATAAGGCCAACGTCCTGGCCACTTCCCGTCTTTGGCGACAGACAGCGCAAGAGATATCCGCCGAGTACCCCGACGTCGAAACCGAGTACATGTTCGTCGATAATGCCGCCATGCGGCTTATCCAAAGCCCTGCCGATTTCGACGTGCTTGTTACCGAGAACATGTTCGGGGACATCCTCACCGACGAAGCATCCGTCATCACAGGGTCGCTCGGTATGCTTCCATCTGCCTCCATCGGCGTACATACCTCCGTCTTTGAACCCATTCACGGCTCTTTCCCGCAGGCCGCCGGCAAGAACATCGCCAATCCATTGGCCACCATCCTCTCCGCCGCCCTCATGTTCGAGTATGCTTTCCATCTTCCGGAAGAGGCCGCCCTTATTCGGAAGGCCGTCGATGCCTCCATTGCCGCCTCCGTTGTCACGTCCGATATTGCTCCGCCTGCCGTCACCCCTTCCTCCACCTCTGTTGTCGGCGACTTTATCGCTTCTCATATCGAGAAGGCGGCATAGCCGTCAGTGTCCAAAAAGGAAGCCGGCAACAGCGCAAAGCATGAACGCCACCCCGAGGAGCGTATAGAAAAGGCGGGCGCCATTGTGCCCCAGATGGCGGACAAAAAACATAGCGCTGCCCGTGCGGAAGAACCACTCGAAACCAAACGCTCCCGCCGCCGTCGAAAGAGCGCCGAGGGAAAAGAACAGGAACAGCATGAAATAGTCGGGAGGTGTCATGGTCGGCCTGCTATGTGAAATGAACGGCTGCCGTCGGATTCTTCTTCGATGTAGATATTAACGGTGTCAGGCGGGAGCAGCGGAGCGATCTTTTCCGGCCACTCCACCAGACACAAGGCACCGCTGTAAAAATAGTCGGTAACCCCCAATGCTTCCGCTTCCGCAGGCGCATCTATACGGTAAAAATCGAAATGGTAAATCGGCTCGTCCGTAGCTGCTATACGGTATTCGTTGATGAGGGAAAAAGTCGGGCTGTTGACAGCATCTTCCACCCCCCACCGTTCACATAAGGCACGAATGGCCGTCGTCTTACCGGCCCCCATTCCACCGTGGAAGGCAAGGACACGTGTCCTGCCTTCGGCACGGCGTCTGTCAGGGGCGTCGTCGTTCATTCCTGTATGGCAGCGATACCCGGCAATGTTTTGCCTTCGATAGCTTCAAGCAGGGCGCCGCCACCGGTCGAAACGTAAGAAACCTTGTCGGCCAGTCCGAACTTATTGACACAAGCCACAGAGTCCCCACCACCCACGAGGGAGAAAGCCCCCTGTCGTGTCGCTTCCGCAACGGCTTCGCCTACGGAACGAGACCCGTGCGTGAAATTATCGAACTCGAAAACGCCCGTCGGTCCGTTCCACAGGATAGTCTTCGACTTCTTAATGACTTCGGCGTATATCGCTTCCGTCTTCGGCCCGATGTCAAGCCCTTGCCATCCGTCAGGTATCTTGTTGACGTCACAGAAGTCGGTCTTCGCATCGTTGCTGAAGCTGTCGGCAATTTTAGCATCTACGGCAAGCACCAGATTAACGCCCTTTTCTTTGGCCTTCTTTTTCAACTCGATGGCAAGGTCCAGCTTATCGTTTTCCACGATAGATTCCCCTATCTTACCGCCTTCCGCCTTGGTGAAGGTATAAGTCATCCCGCCGGTGATAATGAGGTTATCCACTTTACCGAGCAGGTTCTCGATGATTTCAATCTTCGAAGATACTTTGGAGCCGCCCATGATAGCGGTGAACGGACGGGAGATATTGTCCAGCATCCGCTTGACGGCATCCACTTCCCGTTCCATGAGGTAACCGAAAAACTTATGGTCGGCGTCAAAGAACTCCGCCATAATAGCCGTAGAAGCATGTGCGCGGTGCGCCGTCCCGAAGGCATCGTTTACATAACAATCGGCATAGGAGGCCAACGTCTTGGCAAACTCTTTCTGCTTTTCTTTCAACGCTTTCTTGGCCGCCTTTTTTTCGTCGTCTGTGGCGTTTTCGGCAAGGTCACGCGGTTTACCTTCCTCTTCGGCGTAGAAGCGCAGGTTTTCCAGCAACGCTACCGACCCACCGGAAAGTTTCGCTATCTGAGCTTTCGTGTCTGCGCCTGCACAGTCGGTGATGAACGTCACGGGCTTACCCAACAGATCCGCCAGAGGTTTTTGGATATGTTTCAGAGAAAACTTATCCGTCGGCCCTTTCGGACGCCCCAGATGTGAACCGATAATGAGCGTACCGCCGTCTTCAAGTATCTTTTTCAACGTCGGCAAGGCGGCGCGAATACGCGTGTCGTCGGTAACCTTAAAATGTTCGTCCAGCGGTACATTAAAGTCCACCCTCACGAATACCTTCTTCCCTTGGAAGTCATAAGTGCGAAGCGATCCCATAATATCAATAATCTTTTAGTGAAACGAATACCTTACTTTGCCGCCGGCGAAGGTACATAAAAAACGATATTCTACCTTTGCGCCATGCAAAAAGTGTTGTCTTGTTTCCTGCTCGCCCTTGTGTTCGCCTGTTCATCGGCGGGTGCACAGGTAACTGATTGGCGGGAAAACATGCGAAACCTCATCTATTCGCCCCGTTACTTCGGCCCCAATGCTTTCCCGCTGCCGGAATTGCAGTCGGGGCAGACAGCCACGCGCTTCCTTGTCGAGTTAAGAGGAGAATATCACGACTATTCCGGCGACCCGACGAGCGATTACCTCGTTCGCCTGCTTTACCCTGTCGTCAAAGGAAAAGCCTCCGTCGAACTTTTCTTCATCTTCAAGGAAGCTTACCTCATGACACCCCAAGTACGCGACGAGCGCCATGCCGACCAACTCCAAAGCCCCATCCCTTACGCCGGCGACGTCGTCATCACCACTTCCTACCAGATACTCGACGGCCGTCCCCCCTATCTCCCTGACCTCATGCTGAGCGCCGGCCTCAAGACCGCCAGCGGCGGACGCCTCTGCGACGCCCGTTTCACCGACGCTGCCACCTATTGGGCGGATGCCGTTTTCGGCGCCGACCTGTTCTCCTCGTCTCACTCCTCTTTCCGTCTGCAAGCTATGGGAGGTTTCTACTGTTGGATGACCAACGACCTCGTGCACCGCCAAAACGACGCCATCCTTTATGGCGCCGGTTTCACCGCCACCCATCGCCTCCTCTCGCTTTCCACCGACCTCTCCGGCTTTTACGGTTACAAGGATAACGGAGACCGTCCCCTCCACCTGCGCAATGCCCTCAGTTGCGAGTATCGCCGGAATATCCTCACTTTCCGCTTTACTTACGGCATGAAAGATCGCCTCTATAACACCTATTCCCTTTCCTACACCCGCGCCTTTTAGCCGATATATCCTACTTTTGTGCCGATGGACAAGCATAACGGAAACACTTTTGCCCGCATCGTCCGTTTTATCACCGACGACATTTGGCGGATCACCGAAAATGAGGTGAGCGGAATCCGCCACATCGTCATCCGTGTCATCAAAACACTCATCCTTGCCGTGCGCGGTTTTCTCAACGACAACCTGCAAACCAAAGCTTCCGCACTCACTTTCAATACCCTGCTCGCCATTGTCCCCCTGCTTGCCGTCGTACTCGGCATCGCCAAAGGTTTCGGTTATCAGGACACCGTCCGACAATCGCTCATCGGCTATTTCCCCGGACAAACTTCGGCCTTGGCCAAAGCTTTCGATTTTGTCGATAACTATCTCACCTTGGCGCAAGGCGGACTCTTTCTGGGAATCGGCCTTGTCCTGCTGCTCTATACCGTCATCAGTCTGCTTTCAAGCATCGAAGAAACCCTCAACGGCATCTGGGAGATACACAAGCCGCGTCCCCTCTATCGGCGCATCAGCGATTATCTCGTCCTTTGCCTCGTCCTGCCCGTCCTCATGACCGCTTCCGGAGGCTTGTCCATTTTCCTATCCTCCGTTCGGATGTCTTTTCTTTCTCGATACGTCTTTTTCACCCCCTTCATCGACTTCACCCTTTCCATTGCCCCATACGTCATTACCTCACTCATTTTCACCGCCCTGTACATCCTCCTCCCCAACACGCGTGTGAAGTTCCTTTCCGGGTTACCTGCCGGTATCGTTGCGGGATGTGCCTTTCAATTTTTCCAATTCCTTTATATCAGCGGGCAGATATGGGTAGGGCGATACAATGCCATCTACGGCGGTTTCGCCGCCCTGCCGTTGTTACTGCTTTGGCTGCAACTCTCCTGGATCATCTGCCTCTTCGGCGCCTCTCTCGCCTACGCCTCTCAGAACGTCGAAAAGTTCAGTTTTGAACGCGACAGCAAGAACATCAGCCGGCGCTACAAAGATTTTCTCACCGTCCTCATCACCTCCCTCATCGTGCGCCGTTTCGCCGAAGGCGAAAAGCCCTATACCGCCGACGAACTCTCCACCCGTTACTGCATCCCCCTCCGCCTCACTTCCCAACTCCTCTATCTGCTCGTCGAAACCGCTATCCTCATTGAGGTGACCGACATCAAGGACGACCGTATCGTCCGTTACCAGCCGGCCGTCGACATCAACCGCCTCAGCATCGCTTTCCTGCTCTCCCGCATCGACGAGTATGGCTCCGAAAACTTCAAGATAGACATCCAGAACCGGTTCCGCCCCCAGTGGCAAGCCCTCCTCAACTCCCGACAGGACATGATGCGCCTAAGTGGACAGACACTCCTTAAAGACCTCTGACATGCCGACAGCCCTCGACCGCTTCCTGCACTACGTCACTTTCGACACCCAATCGAATCCCGATTCCGAATCCTGCCCCTCCACGATGGGGCAGCGTGTTTTTGCCGAATACCTTGTCGGCGAACTGAACGCAATCGGTCTGGAAGACGTCCGTTTGGACGCCAACGGATACGTCACCGCCACCCTCCCTGCCACCGCCGCCTGCGCTGTCCCCGTCATCGGTTTCATCGCCCACCTTGACACCAGTCCCGACTTTTCCGGGCACGATGTCCGTCCCCTTATCCGTGAAGGTTCCGTCTGCACCGACGGCTCTACCTTGCTCGGCGCTGACGACAAAGCAGGCATCGCCGCCATCGTCACCGCCGTCGATACCCTCCGTCACCGTACCGACGTGCCGCACGGCAAGGTACGCATCGCTTTCACGCCGGACGAAGAAATCGGGCGAGGCGCCGACCGTTTCGACGTCACCGCTTTCGGATGCGATTTCGCTTACACCGTCGATGGAGGAGCGCTTGGCGAGTTGGAATACGAGAACTTCAACGCCGCCGCTGCCCGTGTCTCCGTTCGAGGAGTAGACATCCACCCCGGCGAAGCCAAAGGACGTATGAGAAATGCTTCCCTGTTGGCTGCCGAGTTCATCGCCCTGTTGCCCGCCGACGAACGTCCCGAAACGACGCAAGGATACGAAGGCTTCTATCACCTCACCGGTATGACGGGAACTGTCGGAGAGGCTTCCTTGTCTCTTCTTCTTCGGGATTTCTCCGCCGAAGGACTTGAACGGAAAAAGGCATTCCTCCGCAAGCTCATTGACGAATTGAATCAACGTTACCCCGACGCTTTCACCCTCTCCATCAAAGATCAGTATCGTAACATGGCCGAAATCCTCCGCCTCCATCCCGACCTCATCGAGTTGGCGGCCGAAGCCATGCGGCAGGTCGGCGTCACCCCGCTCGTTCGCCCCATACGCGGAGGAACTGACGGCGCCCGCCTCTCTTTCATGGGATTACCCTGTCCCAATCTCTTCACCGGAGGACATAATTTTCACGGGCCGCAAGAAGTCCTCTCCATCGCCGCCCTCGAAAAGAGTGTGGAAACGGTCATCCGGATCATCACCCTGAACGCTCACCGGCAGTGAACCGTTATTTCCTGTATCTCGCTTATGACGGCGCTGATTATTGTGGATGGCAATCTCAACCCAACGCCCCCTCTGTACAGCGACGTGTTGAGGAGGCGCTCTCTTTACTGGCGCGGGAATCCGTCGCTGTCACCGGAGCCGGACGGACAGATGCCGGCGTCCATGCGCGTTGTATGGTCGCCCATTTCGATGCCCCCGACACCCTGCTCGACAGTTTTCCCGCCGAACGCCCCCTGTCCCGATCCTTCGCTGCCCGCCTCAACCGCCTCCTCCCGCCTGACATTGCCGTTTTCGACGTCCGCTCCGTTCCGGCCGACGCACATGCACGGTTCGATGCTACTTCCCGTACCTACAAATATTACCTTTCTTCCCAACAAGACCCGTTTTCCCGTACCTACACCTGCCTTCTCCCCGTCGATCGCCTTGACCGCAACGCCATGAACGAAGCCGCCGCCATACTCCTCCACTGCGATGACTTCACCAGCTTTGCCAAGCTCCATACCGACACCCGCACCAACCTTTGCCATGTCACCCGCGCCGATTGGGACGAACAATATACCTTCACCATTACCGCCGACCGTTTTCTCCGCAATATGGTACGCGCCATTGTCGGTACGCTCATCGACGTAGGCCGCCGCAAACTCACCCCCGACGATTTCCGCCACATCATCCAAGCCCGCCAACGTTCCGCCGCCGGCACCTCCGCTCCGGCTCACGCCCTCTTCCTCCACCAAATCACCTACCCCTATCTCTAAGCCCCTTTGTCTTTGACTGCCTCCGCCGTTTTCTACTGCACTTGCGAAAACTTCCTGTCTCTAAACCCCTTCGTCCTTGACCGATTTTCCCCACCCTAAGCCAAAGTTTTTTACCAAGACTGCACAAGAAATGTAAAATGAACGTATCTTTGCCCCTCGAAAGAAATAGATATGGACATAACGTACATACATAAGTTTTTCAGCGAGCTGACCGACAAGGTTTCTGAGGAAATACTTGGCGGTTTGAAGTATTCTGCTAATCTCTCTCTCTCTCTCTCTCTCTCTCTCTCTCTCTCTCTCTCTCTCTCTCTCTCATAAAGCCTCGCACGCAGGAAGCTGTCAATTCCTTTCTGTAACGCAAATCCCTTATAGCTTTTTTTCTGCCATTGAGCGGGCGTCTTGCGTCCGCTCATTTAGTTTGATCCCTGTTCACGCTAAATATACACAACAATGAAAAAGTTTTCTGTTTTTCTGGCAGCAATACTCATGATTTGCTGCATGACGACGGTCAAAGCGGACGATTACGTCTACTGCGAACTGGTAGGAAGTCAAAAGTTTCTGAGCACCAAGTGGAACGTCCATGCCGACTACGGGCAGGCAGCCTCCTTCAAGGATAGGTTTAAGGGAAGTACGCTCGCCCTCGCTTTCAGCAAAAGCAAGGAAGGAGTGACTTTCAATTCTATGGTTGATGCGCTCAACTACTTCGGCGCCCAAGGTTGGGAGTTTGTGCAGGCCTACGTCATTCAGTTGAAAGACGGTAACGAACTGCGTTGGATACTCCGCCGTCCGGCGAGCGCCGACGACATGGAAGCGATAAAAAGCGAAGTATCGGCCGGCGAAGAGGACAAAAAATGATTCAATTCGGGAGGCGCACGCAGGTCCTGCGGCTCCTTACAATCAAACAGTAAAATCTCTGCCGGAGGACCGGGTGGAACAACTCAAAATATTATGAGAAAAGTGATTTGTGCATTGTGTTGTGTGGCGTTGCTCTCGTCTTGCTACACATCGAAGGTGGTGGTTGGTGAGGCTGCCGGATCCTACGAGAAAGCAGGGACGGTCAAGAACCATCTCCTGATTGCAGGGCTGATTCCTTTGAAGAATGAGCACTCGGCAAAGGATTTTGTGGGCGGTTCCAAAAATTATGTCGTGCAGACACAGCATTCCTTTGTGGATATGCTGGTGAGCGGCATAACCAGCGGTATCTATACCCCGACGACGACCACCATCTTCGTCCCTGCCAACTAACGGGCGGTGGCCGCAAGGCTACCTGATTCCTTTATTTATGTTCGGCCGGAGCTTCCCCTCCGGCCGTTCTTTTTT
>JAITAD010000056.1 GCA_031284275.1 Tannerellaceae bacterium | reverse complement strand
AGTTCTTTCAATGGTACTCTTAATGTCCCTCTGCATAGTGTACGGTAATTTGTTCATGGTATATAGACTTAAAGATGGCGGGTCAAAGGTATCATTTTTGGCAGATGTGCGATAAGAGGCAAACTATGCAGCAATTGTGTACATAGACCAGCAACTCAAATACGGGGTACTGAAAGTTTCTCAAAGTTAAAAGGGTAACTGTAATGGAAAAGGGAAACAGAACATTTGAATTGTGGCGGCACACAGAGGGATGCAGCCAGCTGCTAAGCACCATCGCAGGTGTGGACAAGGCGCTGGAAATAGCCGTGCGGGTTTCAGGGGTAAATCGCCCCCTGGGCCATAACCCGTACTATGCAAGCTCTTTTTTTATTCGCAAAGACAGGGATGAGATGTACGAGCTGAAAGAATTGTAATCCCATAAAATCGGAATAGAGCCATGAAAGAAACCATGATTGAGCAAGCAGAGGTAAAGAGGGAGTCGTGTTTTCGTATTCGGTTGTATATCACTACGCGGCCGGACTACTGTTCTATTTGTCCCGTTGAGGTATCGAAGATATACGGGCGGGGACACATACGGGTAGTACACATTGGGGTGTCGTATGTGGTTAATACTATTGAGGGTGACGATGTCAAGGAAGTTAGCGAGATAGAGTTGGGGGGTGTTTGGGTGCGCCTGTCCTCTTCGGCGGACTTATTTCCTGTTGTAGATGAGGGGCAGTTCCGATTACTAATACCGTCTCTTCGGGCGTTGGGGAGATATAAGAATCAGCTGTTGGCAGATACGTTCCTACTACAAGTCAAGCGGGACGTTAAATTCTGGCTCACGTGCGAGGGCAAAAAACTGCCTATAGAGATGCCGCTATATGACTTTCCGGCAAATACACGTAAATGAATGAAGACAATGGAAAAGAAACATGATTACAGCGTTAAAAGGGGAACTGTAATGGAAAAGGGAAAAAGTATTGAAGAACTTCGTGTCGAGCGCTCGACTTTGTATGCCCGTATCGACGAACTCACGTTCGCTATCCGTAGAGCCAAGAGAGAGCTGACCGCAGAGGAGGAGGAAGAGCTTCATTATGCGAACTTGCGTTGCACGGAGATAAACGACGAAGTAAACACCTCTGATAATTAAATAAAGGGTAACTGTAATGGAATTAAAAAAGGTAACTGTAATGGAAAAGGAAATGGGGAAAAACATCTACAAGTATGAAGTATGGGAACACCGCGAGGATGGAGTTTCCATAATGGTGAGTACAGCCGAGGTTTACAAGGAGGCTTACGCCATGGTTCAAAAAGTGTCAGGCTGTAAAAAGCCTTTGGGTGATATGTCCAACCATCAGCTTTTTTTCGTGCCATTCAAAGGTAGAAGCGTCTATGAACTGAAACAGATAACCCGTTTTCGGACGCTGGACGAAGTAGTAATCGAGTTGGAAGCCTTGAAAATACATGCCTCACGTAGCTGCCGGCCTACGGAGGAGAAGGCGGCCGAAATAGCGGTCCTGCAAGCGGAACTGGAAATGATGCAAGCCCACTTGGTCGCGTTAATCGGGGGCGTGGAAACATCCAGCCTTGTTTGGAAGAAACAGAAGCAATACAGGGAAGAATTGCGTGTGCGGGAAGAAGAATTGCGGTGCCATTTAGAAAAGCAGTCAAAATGAAAACAGGTGCAATGAACGAACTCATGGAGAGTCATTGTGTGGAGGAGATGGGTAAGGTAATGACGGAGATGAGTAGCGCTGTCATCCGGTTGAGAGAGTCAGTGGACAAGTTCCTACAATTACTTGAGGATACCCCTAAGAGTACGGAGGATACCTCTAAGAGTACGCCGGTATGCTGAGAATCGTATACGATCCGAGGGAGGAACAGGAAGTGGGTGCTACGCTGTGGATATGCGGAAAAGTCGTTGAATACGGCGGCAGCCGGTGGATTGAGGGGAAGCTGACGGACGTATGCCCGTCGGAGGAACAAATCAAGCAGCGGGTTGGGTTGCAACAATGGTACGGGTTCAATTGCCGTCCCGATGGGGAAGGTCGGTTAATCGGCGGGTTCGGGACGGGTTTGCCCTCGTCGATGTGGCAGCCTATCGAAGAAGCCATTGCAGTTCATTACGGCTGGATAAGCGGCGGCTATGCGATGACAGAGGAGGAGAAGGCTGTTGTGCGGGATATTTTGGAAAGGGTGTGGGAAGGGGATATAGAGAAATACCAACAACTAAACAGCAAGTGCAATGAGAAAGACGGAAACGGCGCCGGGCGGGTTTGAGCTGCCCCCGGAAGGCACGCAGGTATACTTGCTCACCAAAGAGGCGTTTGAGACGGCCGTGCGTGATATCGTGCACAAGGCGATAGCGGAGTACAAAGCGTCTGTTAAGGAGGCCGAGAGAGAGCCGTACATAACGGTACCGGCGGCGATGGAGTTGCTTCACGTGAAGAAAACAACGCTGTGGCAACTGAATAAACGCGGGTTGCTGCCCACCTGTAAGGTTGGACAGCGAACACTCTACCGTCGTGCGGATATAGAGCGGTTTCTAGGAGAGGATAAAAAGGGCAGGAAATAATTAGGCGACAGGAATGGTGACAGAAAATAGGTTCATCCTGCGGAAGATGGTTGAAGAGGTGTACTGGGCGGGGCTGGAGATAGATGTGATGTATTAATCTGTGCAAAGAATTATTCCTCAAACCAATGAAATCGAACACGTACTTTCCTCACGACGCAAACGCGCGGCACGATGAGAAGATTCTCGCCCTCCGCGTGCGATACGGCATGGAGGGGTATGGTGTGTATTTTGCCATTCTCGAACGGCTCAGGGAAAGCTCCGATCTTTCACATGCGAATGACTATAACCTCATCGCATTTGAACTGCATGTGGATGCCTCCGTGGTTAAAGCTGTCGTGGAAAACTTCGGGTTATTCTCTTTTACCGACGATAACGGTAAGCGATTCTACTCCGAAAGTATGCTGCGGCGGATGGGCGAGATTGAACGAATCCGAGCATTGCGAAGCGAAGCGGGAAAGAAAGGCGTAACTGTCAAGGCGCAGCAAAACATTGACAGTGAGGATATCAATACGGTAGAAACAGGCAAAACTCAGGCAAACCCTAAGCAAACCCTAAGCAAAGTTCAAGCAAACCCTGAGCAAACGCTTAGCAAACCGCAAGCAAACCTTTTAAAAGAAAAGGAAAGAAAAGAAAGGGAAGAGAAAGAACTCCCTTGCGGGAGTTCTGAAGAGACGGCGTCTCTCGCCGCCAACACCTCCCTGGCCGCCGAAACGGAAGCTTACAAACCGTCGGGAAAGGCTGTACGAAGTACGGGGAAGTCCATCGCCGAACGAGAGGCGGATTTCCGCAAAGACGTTGCCGCCCATGCCGACCAATATGCCGCCGATATGCTCGAAAAGTTCGTCGATTATTGGACTGAACATACCCCCGGCGCCTTACGCATGCGATTTGAAAAACAAGCCGTCTTCGACATCCCCCGCCGCCTGAAAAGATTTTACCAGAACGATTTCGGTTCTCCCAAAACAAAAAGTCATGGAACAAGCATTGACCAAACCCTCGCCGCGCACATTAGCGCAGGCATTGCGAGAGGTCGGGCGGCAACTGAACGCGAAAAGAGCTGATACCCTCTCGACCATCCGTCACCTTGCCGACGGGACGACGACCATGTCGCTCTACGATGGCCCGCCGGCAAGCGAAGCAGATGTCGTTACCGCCGTTACGCGCTTGGCGGCCGTCTTCCCTGCGCCACATCCACAGTTTTACAACCTGTTAGCCGAGCGCATCATTGCCTCCCGTATGAAAGCCGAGCAGCTTCGGGATGCCGTCAATAACCTCATCGACAACCACCCCTACCGCGAGTTTCGCATCGCCGAACTCCTCTCACACGATAAAAACCTTCGGCTCTACACCTATCGTGAAGTCTGTACCCTCGTAACGAAAGGAGAAGCCGATTTCAGCGAGTTTCGTGTTGAAGTAATTGACGGCGTCCCCTATCGCATCAAACTCTCCGAACTCGCGCAGAAAACAGGCCATCCCATCCATGCACGGCTATGAGCGACAACGGATACGGCCACGAAAGCATTAGCAGCGAGGAAGAAAAGAAGTTCCGCGCAGGGGATACGGTAGGGCGCTCGACGATACTGTACATCCTCGACAGCGGAGATGTGGCGATGCGGTGCAATGTGTGCTTCACCGTTTACGATACGACGCTCGCCGTCCTGCGCAAGGGAGAAACGGACACTTGCGGAGATTGCAAGCCTTACGAGAGCGGCTTGCGCAACAAGAAGCCGATGAAACCGGTCAAGCCGGCAAAGCCCGTGAAACCTGAGAAAGCTGTTGCGCCTGCGAGGAGATACAACTATGCAGGGACAGGATTTTCGCGGAAGGAGATATCTGACCAATTTAAGGTGTCCACCACCCTCGTGGACCTGCGGCATAAAGACTACTTGCAATCGGATGAGCGCGCCGCAGGGATACTTTTTCTCGACTACCTCGCCGGAAACCTCTATAAGCGGAGTAATTGTACGCCGAGCAACGCATACGGGACAGGGAAAACGCTAGCCCAACTCGCTGACCAATTCGATTACCCGATCAGTCACCTCTCCACGATGTATCACCGTTACATGCGGCTCAAAGGAAAATATGGAACCTTCCTCGAATACATGGAGCATTGCCATCGTGTACGCCTGCAAATGAGCCGAAAGACGGAAACGATTGAATAATCCTATACGGACATGAGCGATAGCGTAATTAGCGGGGCAGAAAGGGAGTTCCGCGCGGGGGACACGGTAGGGAGGTCGAAGATACTCTACATCCTCGATAACGGGGATGTGGTGATGCGGTGCAATGTGTGCTGTACCGTCTACGATACGACGCTCGACGTACTGCGTAAAGGGGAAACAGACACCTGCGGGGACTGCAAACCTTATGAGAGTGGATTGCGTACAAAAACACCGGAGGATTCTGTTCCCCGTAAGAGGTACAACTATGCGGGGACGGGACTCAGTGTGGGTGAGATAGCGAAGCAATTCAAGGTTTCTAATGCCCTCGTATATGTGCGCTATAAAGCATACGTTACATCTGAGGAGTGCCGTGAGGGGATACGGTTTCTCGACTACTTCGTTGCTAACCTCTACAAGCAGCGTAACTGTCCGAGGAATGGTTACGTAGTGAGGAAACGATTGAACGAAGAACAGACCTTCCAAAAAAGACAGTCTAGGAACAATCTCGTCCTTAGCAATATCAATGTCCGACTATCCCTTGCACAAGTGGCGGAGAAGTCGTTGGAGGTCTATAGTATCCTTCGTGCACTTTCCGAACGTGCAATATTCACCGATTTGAGTATGATAGGGGACATGTACGACTTCGCACGACAGCAGTTCCCTACTACGAGATACGGGGACACTGTATTTGTCTTCGTCATAGTCTTTCTCTATGACCCAAGCGTCCTGATGGGGAAGATTTTGAAGAGAAAAGGACTACGGGCTGTTTTGACCAAAGTGACGGGAAGGAATGCCCCATCAGCCATTTCCATGGAGGTACGAAGGGGTGTTAACTTCTACGCTAAGTACAAAGATTTCGCCGAAGAGGCGACACGACTAAACGATGCCATTCTCTCTTACTTTTCTCCACCGGTAGAAAATTTGTCACCGCGTCCTACCAACACTTGACTATTAAAGGCGACAAAGATGAAAGAAACTGAGAAGACAAAGATATTCACCTGCCGTATCAGCGAGCGACAGTCAATGCTGCTTAACGAGATAGGTACGCATTATGGTTTTCCAACTTCGATTGTGGCCAGGTTGGCTTTCAACCTCTTTATCGAAAGACTGACCGATGACCAGGGGTATATTGTAGCCTCTACCCTGTCCATGTCGCCGAAGGAGGGAAAAAAGATGATTGATACGGTTGAATTCATGCTGAAGGACGTAGCGAAGAAAAGGAAGAAGGACAAAGGGGCATCGAGGAAATATCAGTTTTGTCTGTTCAATTGGAATACCCATGAAACGAATTGAGACGTACTCGAAGAACGTAGACCGTATCGGGCGCCTTTACACCTACCTATACAAGGTGTTGAATGTGCAGGATAACGAGCGTGACGCCTTTCACGATGCCATCGAACGCATAAGTCATGACAGCACGGCCATGAGCTTACAGGATGACAACGCCTTTATAGAACATTTTGCGGAGCTCTTCCGCCTCTCTCGCCAACGCCAAACGGATAAATCGCGGAAGCGGAGGGAGTACACTCTGACCGATTTCATTGAACGGCGTAATGCCATATATAAAGAGGATTGACCATGCCTACTATTTACTGCCGAGAAAAGAAGTACCGCCGAGACACAACCGGTGATGTCAAAGCCGCCCAGAGGAAACGGATTTATGACACGGTGCGCTGGCGCAAGTTCCGCAAGTTGAAGTTGCAGACAAACCCTTGCTGTGAGGTGTGCGATAAAGAGGGGAGGGTTACGCCGGCAACAGAGGTACACCATAAGGTTAGCTTCCTTACGGGAAATAGTCCGGAGGCTCAGTATGCTCTGGCGTTCGATTTCGACAACCTGATGAGCTTGTGTCGTCGTTGCCACTCACAACTACATAATGCCAAGGAGTATGTATAATCGTCAAATCGAAAAAGAGGAAAACTCATGGATATTCCATACTTTTGTTGCTGGTAAATGACCTAAAATTTGATAGCCATGTTAGACGTGAGAGTGAAGTTGGGTGCGCTGATAGATGCAGTCAGGATGGAAATAAAAGAATCTGTTGCAGATGAGGTATTGGCGTCATATGCTGACTCGGCGGCAGCAGAGGTGCAGGTAGCGGTACCTAAAAGTACCCTTGAAAAAATAGGAGATAATGATGATTGGGTGTTTCACCAGACAGGTACAGCGGCTGATTTGAGCAAAAGAGAATATGTTTTTAGGATTGATGTGCCGAGAGATTTTGACTACGGTTGCAAAGATTCCATTGATATACTCATAAAAAGCGCCATGCGTGATTATATGGTTTGGGAGCTGTCTAAAAGTCATGATGAGAAAGAGTTGTCTAATTCCCAACGGTTAGGAGAGTTTAGAAGAAGTATCTCTCGTCTACTCGCACGAGAGATAAATCCGGTTTTTTCACTTATGAAGAAAAGGTAAACTGTGCTGTTGTTCGTGGGAGGTTGGTGAGTATCTCGCAGGATGGCGTTCGTTTTAAAAACGGACGAAATCGGCTGCGGGATGTGTGTGAAACGTTAGGAGTAGTTGTCGTAATTGTTGTAGACTACCTCAGCGGACGGGCAGTTGAATTTTGTCACGTGAGAGAGTAGGCCGCTACCTCCGAAGAGGCCAACGTACAATGTATGGGGGGAGGCAAAAGGAAATGTCCCGCCGAAAGGGGGTAGGGGGATTGAAATGTTTTGGATAGGCCTTGTTAATCACCAACGAGTCAGCTCGCCGCACACGGCAGTTTTGGAGTTTGCCCCAAAGGACGACGTATTACATAATCTACCATAAAAGGTAGAGGAAAATCTATTCTAATACGGTATACATGAGAGAAGCAGGCAAGGTGGGGAACAAGAAATATGGCGAAAAGTTGTCCACCAAGCAGGCGACGGTAATCCTTGCTGATATCCTCAAAAAAAAGGGGGAGACGATGACTGAGGCTGAGGTTGATGCGTTTGCGGCTAAGGAGACGGGCAGAAGTGTACGTACGATACAGAGGTTGAAAGCCAAGGCCAAAGCGATAAATGCCGCCAAGTATATCAAGGCGGAGCAACGAGCCGCCGCTGCTGCCGAGAGGGCAAAGGTGAACGAGATGGCCAAGGAGCTGACCGTTGCCGGTATCCCCGTGTTGTCGGAGGGTCTTTGTGAGGAGACGATAAGGGTCATGAAATCTTTTGTTAGTGAGATAAGCAAGACGGTGACGCTGACCGCTCTTGATATCCTAAGCTTGCGGATGCTTGCTACTGCTTACGACAAGTACCAGAAAGCATTGGAGACCCTCGAAAAGGACGGTGACCTGTCTATCGGATATACGGGAGAGAGGGTAAAGCACCCTGCACATGGGATAGTTCAGCTATACCAGCGGCAAGCGTTCCAGATAATGGCTGAGTACGGGGCAACCTTACGTTCTCGAAAGAAGATAGCAGACTTCGGAGAACAGGGGGAAGTAGAGCAGTCGGCATTTGAGAAGTTGCTGGGCAAGAACTACGATGCCGCAGACGGAGAATAAGCCAAAGCCCGATTACATTCAGTACGCTGAGGGGGTATTGGACGGAAGTATCGTTGCCGGGACTTACATCAAGCAGGCGGCTGAACGGTTCTTTGCCATGCGAGAAAATCCCGCTTACGTGTTCAAGGCAGGTCAGGTTCGCAAGGTGATAGATTTCGTTTTTTGCATGAAGCACTTTCAGGATGCACATGCAGGGAAGCAGTTTGTGTTGCAACCATGGCAAAGTTTTCTCATCGCAGGCATTTACGGCTTCTATATAAAGGAAACGGGCGCAAGGCTTGTGCGAAACGCCTACGTTGAAGTAGCGAGGAAAAACGGCAAATCGGCGTTGGCTTCTGCACTCTCATTGTATCATCTGCTTATGGACGGCGTAAGCGGGGCGCAAGTTTATCTGGCGGCAAACAGCAAGCAGCAAGTGAAGTTATCCTCGTGGCCGTTATGTAGCCGTTTCGCCTTGTCCTTAGATGAGAAAGGAAAGTTCATGCAAGTATACAGGGATGAGGTGCGATTTGCAAAGACAAACTCGTTCCTGAAAGTCCTCGCTGCCGATAGCACGAAACTTGACGGCCCCAACCCATCTTTCTACTTGCTTGACGAATACCATGCGGCCAAGTCGTCGGGATTAAAGGACGTATTGCAAAGTGGTCAAGGTATGCGAGCTAACCCCCTCGGCATTATTATCACGACAGCAGGTTTTGACCTTCTCGGCACATGCTATGAGTATAGGGGTTCGTGTTTGGAGGTTCTGTCGGGCGCAAAGAAGAATGACCGGCTGTTCGTAGCCGTCTTCGCTCAGGACGAGGGTGACGATTGGAAAGACAGTAAGAATTGGATAAAGAGCAACCCCAATTTGGGCGTAACCATCTACCCTGATTTTTTGGAGGGCGAGATAACCAAAGCCATCAACAGTACCTCCGAAGAGGTCGGGATAAAGACAAAGAACTTAAATATCTGGTGCAGTTCGAGAGAGACGTGGATACCGGACGATTACATCAACGCCGCCAGCAAAGAAAAGATAAACCCTGCCGATTACGAGTGTTGCTATATGGGTGTGGACTTGGCGCAAACGTCCGACTTGACGGCATTGGCAGCGATGTTTCATGATAAGGAACGAAAGAACTTCTATTTCAAGGCATGGTATTACCTGCCCGAAGCCGCCTTGCGTGAGAAGCGATTTGCTGATTTGTACGGGCGTTGGAAGCGGAACGGAGATTTGATACTCACTCCGGGGAACGTTACCGACTACGAGTATCTGTTGGCAGACATGATAAAGGTGCGTAATGCTTGCCCCGTGATAAAAGTCGCCTATGACAATTACAATGCCCCGCCGTTTGTTGTGCTCGCCCAGAACGAGGGTTTCAATATGGAAGCGTACAGCCAGACGGTGGGTAACTACAACCGACCGACGAAAGAGATAGAACGGTTAATCAGAGGCGGCCATGCCTTTATTGACAACAACGTAATCAACCGTCACGGGTTCAAGAATGTCACCCTCATGGTAGACCATCACGGGAATATCAAGCCCTCCAAGAAGCAAACGGAAAAGAAAATCGACGGCGTGATAGCCATGATAAACTCATTGGGCGCTTACTTGAATACCCCGCAATATTCCAACTCCCTTTACTGATACATGTATTACGTTTCGATGCCTGTATATCGTACAGTGAATTGTATTACGTATGCCGAGCCTAAGGAATTTCATGAGGCACCTCGCTTTCCGCGAGGCAGACAAGCCCGCCGTCGAAGACAAGGGTGCTTCCAAGGAGAACACTTACACGGGAAGCCTGCTTTTCGACAGGTGGTTGATGCGTCGGGACAGGCCGATGTTGTTGAGCACCGTCTACCGCTGTGTCGAGCTGATATCAAGCAGTGTAGCGTGTCTGCCTCTCGAGACTTACCGAGTGGACGCCGACGGTTTCAAAGAGTTGTACAGAGGCCATTGTGCTTACGACTTGCTTTCGTTAGAGCCGAACGAGGATATGAGCCGTTTTGTGTTCCTGCAACAGATGGTCGCTTCGGTACTGCTCAACGGCAACGGCTATGCGTACATCGAACGGAACAGTCGGACGTTAGAGGTAGAGCAACTGATATTCATACCTGCCGGCAATGTGTCGCAAGTGGACGTGTCCGGGGCGGACGGAGTTCTGCATCGCCGTTACGTAGTCAGTCCGTATCGTGGCAGGACGTTCGGGGACAACGGCGTTGTGCACCCCAGAGATATGATACACGTGTTGAACTTCTCCTACGACGGCATGAACGGCGTATCGACCATTTCCCATGCCCGCCAGACGCTCGAAATAGCGTCTGCGAGCGAATCACAAGCGGCAGGCTTTTTCAATGGGGGCGGTAACATGAGCGGGATACTGAAAGTAGAGGGGACGTCTTCCCTGCCGAAGGAACAGAAGAAACAGATTTACAACGTGTGGGAAGAGCGGATAAAAAACAACCCCAACGGCATGGTGATAATTGAGGGGAACATGAGCTATCAACAGATATCCGTTTCGCCCAAAGACGCTCAACTGTTGGAGAGCAGGCAGTACAACGTTATTGATATCTGCCGCTTCTTTTCGGTGTCGCCGATAAAGGCTTTCGACCTGTCGAAGTCCTCCTACTCCACGCAGGAATATTCCAACCTTGCCTTTCTGTCCGAGACGATACACCCCTATTTGGAGAAGATAGAGCAGGAGATAAACCGCAAAGTCTTTCTTCCCAGCGAGCGGCAGTATGTAAGAGCCGAGTTCAACACAACGGAGTTCCTACGTACCGATAAGAAAACCCAAGCCGAGTATCACAGCAAGATGTTTTCGATAGGGGCAATGACCCCGAACGAAGTACGCAGGGCGAATAACCTTAGGAAGATTGATGGCGGGGACAAGGCATTTGTTCAGATCAATATGCAGCCGCTGGACGGTGGGGCTTTCGGGGTGAAGAAAGAGGAGATTGATGTGGTACGGGAGCCGGTGGAGGGTGGTAAACAAAAGGAGGCATAGGGGATGGGGGATGTGAGGAGTAGCGACTGGAGGACACGGAAGTGGGGGGAATGGTGGCGTTATGCGGAGGGGTTCGATGAGGGGTTACTGGATATCTCGCTCAGGATACAGCGGGGTGAGGAGGTGACTCTTGAGGAGCGGCGGAAATATGATGAGGCACGGGAGAGGACGCTGCGAGTGTTGAACAGGAAGGTGGTGAGGATAAGTCGGCCGTCGTGGGAAGAGGAAACAGGGAAGGAAGAGAGAGTATGAGGGCAATTGATGCCGTGTATTACATACCGATGCTAATAGGTATAATCCTAATCTTAAAAAGGGGCTAATGAAAGAGATACAGGTGAAAGAGGTAAAGGATAAAAAGGAGAAGGAGATACGCCGGGTATCGTATCGTGTATCGGGCGAGGAGAACAGCCGTAAGATAGAGGGCTATGCCTTTCTATACGGAGCGAACTCCGACAGGCTGCCGTTCATAGAAGTCATCGAAAGAGGTGCATTGGAGGGTGTGCTGGCAAAAAGCGACGTCAAATGTCTGCTCAACCATAACATCAACAGAGGTGTGCTGGCACGTTCCAAGTACGGCAACGGTTCGCTTACGTTGGAGGACACGACAACGGGCTTGCGCTACTCCTTTGAAGCCCCCAATACGTCGTTGGGAGACGAGCTATTGGAGAATATCCGTCGTGGCGAGATAGACGAAAGCTCCTTCGCTTTCACCGTTGCCGAAGAGAAGTGGGAGAAGACGGACAAAAAGGACAGAGACGGTTTTGTTATCTGGCAGCGGACGATATCCAAGTTTGAAGAGCTGTTTGACGTTTCCCCCGTTTACGATGCCGCCTATTCCGAGACCTCCGTCTATTTGCGGGGCAGGGAGGAGGCCGAGAAAGAGCTGGCAGCCGTAGAGGAGCGTGAAGCCAAGGAGAAGCGCAAGGTAGCGCCGGAGGCAGCCGCCAAGTTGTCCGAAGAGCGGAAAGCGGCGGTTGAGGCGGAATTGCGGAAATATGAGCAAGGAACTTATTCACTGATATACTAACCTTAATTTTTATTCCAATGGCAAAAGAGAAAAGTATTGTAGAACTTCGTGACGAGCACGGGACTTTGTCTGCCCGTATCCACGAACTCACGGCCGCTATCCGTAGCGCCGAGAGAGAGCCGACAGCAGACGAGGCAAAAGAGCTTCGGAATGCGAACTTGCGTTGCACGGAGATAAGCAACGAGGTAAACGCCTTGCAATTGCAGGCTGTCGTGCAGCATGGAGAAGCCCTGACCAGGCGCAATGAGCCGAGCAAGGGCGGCGTCACGCTTCGGCAGGCTATCTGTGAATTGGTTAATGGCGGGACGTATTCCGAAGGCGTTCAGGCGTTGAACAAACGAGGACGTGACCTTTTGGAGGCCGCCAACCAGACGCCTTCCAAAAATTCACTGTGTATCCCTGTCGAAAGTCGCAGTGCCTTTACGGCAACAGGAGCAGAGGGTACAGGCTCAGACCTTATCGAGACCAACTTCCTGAATATCGCCGACCCTTTGCGTGCTAATTTGGTTTTTGCCAAGGCAGGTGCTACATTACTTACGGGCTTGCGTGGCGATATCGACGTTCCCTCCTACTCAGGGAGTACGGTCAAGTGGGAGGGCGAAAACGTCCCTGCAGAAGACGGGGGCGGCACGTTCTCTCATAAGAAGTTACGTCCCAAGCGTTTGACGGCAAAGCTCCTTATCAGCAAGCAGCTTCTCATTCAGGACGATTTGGGTGTCGATGCCCTTTTGCGTAACGATATCATAGCCCAGACGTCCACGAAGTTGGAGGCTACCTTGTTGGGCGGAGCAGCCCATGCCGATACCGTCCCCGACGGTTTCTTTACGGGTGTTGCCGCGCCGGACTTTACCAAGAAGGACACGTGGGTTGAACTTGACTGGAATGCTATCGTAGCACGTTCAACGGCTGTAGCAAACAACAACGCCGCCTCCGGCCAGCTGGGTTACATCATGCATACCATGGCGGAGGGTTACGCCAGGACTACCGTTCTGGGAGGTGCGTCTTCTCCCCGTTACATCATCGAGCCGACCCAGACGGGTATCAACGGCTTCCCGTTCTTCTCTACCTCCGCCGCCGCCCGTGTTCCAATGCTTAACCCTGACGCCGGCTCCGGATATACTGAAGCCTACGGGCTTATCTTCGGCAATTGGGCGGACTACATCATTGGCCAGTGGGGGTCGATAGAATTGACCGTAGACCCCTACACGCAGGCAGACAGCGGCCTTGTCCGCCTGATAGTAAACAGCTATTGGGATGCCGCTCCCCGTCGGGATGCTTCCTTCTCCAAGGTGTATTGCTCGTTCCAAAACTTCTTCCCTGACCCCACGAGCGCCCGTAGCGGCAAAGCTCCTGCTCCTTCCCCTGCCGGCAAGTAAATAATCAGTCAAGTCAAGAAAGGGAAAGAGGATGGCCTATGTAACGGTAACCCAAGCCAAGAAGCATTTGCAGGTCGAGGAGGTATTCCTTGACGACGATGCCTACATAGCCGAGCTGATAGACGTCAGCGAGCGGGCTGTCGAG
Organism: Tannerellaceae bacterium; assembly: GCA_031284275.1. The sequence goes on along the minus strand of JAITAD010000056.1, from coordinate 1,646 downwards.
AAGCATATCTGCCATTCTCTTTCCTCTTTCGTTGATGCCGATGGAAAATTGGAAGCTCCCTTGCGGCAAGCCATACTGATAATGGTCGCCAATTTCTACACCAACAGAGAGGCGGTCGCCTTTGGCGTATCCACGCATGAAGTACCGCTGAGCGTGCATTACCTTTTGTCCATGTACCGAGATTACGAGGGCTAAGCCATGAGAGCAGGACTGCTGAGGGAACGGATAGACATTGAGGGGCTTGTGAGTACCTCCGATGCTTTCACGACAAAGAACGGCTATCAGGTCATTTATTACAATGTGCCTGCAAGCGTAACTCATTTGAGAGGGGGGAAGTCGGTAGAAGCCGACGAGGTTGTCACCGAATACACCGTGAAGTTTATCGTTCGCTACCATTTCAGGAACACCCTGGATGTGGCGCAACGCATTCTATACGGCGGCAAGAAGTACGAGATACTCGACATCAACCCGCTTCGTTCGATGCAACAGGTAGAGATAACCGCAAGGATAATAGAGGAATAGGATGAGCAAGGAAAAGGATTTATTGCGGGTCGGGGCGGTTGTCAAGTCGCTTCTCGTGGCAGGGGGTATCCCCGAAAGCTCGGTCTTTGCCCTCGTATTGCCCGAAGAGGCGGCAGACAGGGCAGAGAACGGCTACGTTGTCTACGAGGTGAAGAGCGGCGAGATAGATTACGTAAAGATTCCGGGGGCTGTCTCCTGCACAGCTTATGTGACCGTCATGACATGGGCGAAAGAGTACGGCGATGCCATTGCCTTAGCCGAGCGTTGTGTCGATGCCATACAGGAACACAGGGGGAATGTCGCAGGGGACAACATAGATGCCATTCAGTTACAGAACACAAGAGACGACTTTGACCGCAACAACGGGGGCTTCTTTTGCAAGGAAATGATTTTCGAGATAGTTCTTTAATGTTCAATTTAATTCTTAAACGGTTATGGCTATTGACAAGACGGGTGTTATCAGGGGTAGGGATCTTATGCTCTTCCGGAACACGGGGACGGATGCGGCGCCGGTGTGGACGGCGCTGGGGGCGGCGACGTCGCACTCGCTGACGATTTCGACGGACAATGCGGATATCTCGAACAAGGATACGGCGCAGTTCAAGACGGTGTTGCCGGGGGGCAACCTGACATGGTCGATCTCGGCAGATTGTATGTACAAGCTGGAGGATGTGAAGGCGCTGGTGGCGGATATCATTGCGGGGAGTGTCTACCGGGTTGCCTTTGCGCTGCTTGGCAATCCGAGCGACAGCGGTGAGGTGCCCTCGGGTGGCTGGCAGCCGGATGCACAGTACGGGTATGTGGGGAATGCGTTCCTTAATTCGTTTACAGCTAATGCGCCTTACGAGGGGCAGGCGACTTACACGGCGGAGTTTAACGGCTCGGGGCCGCTGGCTCCGATGACGGCACAACAGTATGATCAGTTGCAGCGGGCGGTCAAGGCGGCTACCGAGGCGCAGGGGCGTGCGGATGCGGCTAAGAAAGCGGCGACGGCGTGATGGGAAGGATTGTGATTGGTGGCTCTGAGTACAGGCTGAAGCTCGGTCTCCGGGCTTTGGCTATGTACGAGGAGAGTACGGGGAGGACTTTCTCGGAGTGTACGGGGCTGATGCAGCTCTCACAGA
>JAITAD010000050.1 GCA_031284275.1 Tannerellaceae bacterium | reverse complement strand
CCTAAACGTTCCTGGACACCCCCACCCAATCCCACCATCACGATGTCAGGTTTCTGAGCTTCGATTTGCGAAACAAGAACGTCATCTTCTATGGAGCCTTTCTTACCGTAAAATGGAGCGACGTAAAAGTTTTCCGCCTCTATCGGCACATGCTGATTTTGTAACCATCGCTTGGTGCGTAACTCCTCTTCAGGAGAGGGCATTATCCAAAATATACGTTTGTTTTGCTTGAAATCATCCTGTTTCATGAACGCTCTGAGGAAAGCCAATCCGGAGTTTCGAGATAACTTTATCCCTGTTCGGAGCCACCACAGAATAACCATGAATCCGGAATCGGCGATGACCATGTCCGCTTCCAACAACGCTTTGCGATATATAGGAGAGTACATGAAATCTCCGGCTAAACCCGGAGCGGCAGGGACAACCACCAATCCTCCTTTGACAACGGCCTCGTGGACGATATCCTCAATCCTGTTCTGGCAAAACGTCACTCCCAGAATACGATGTTCAACCCTTGCAGGCATGTCAGTCTCATTGGTCATTATATGGCCGATTGTTTAGATTACATTTGTTAAACGGCAATTCCATAGTTATCTTTTAGGTATCCTATCATTTTTTGTCTATTCCCGCCACAAGCTTTCCGTATTTCAAGCACTTTCGTGTCTACGAGCGTTCTATACCACCAGCCTTGCAAAAAATGCCACAAAAATCCTGCTTGCCCGTCCAGAAAACCCATTCTGAAAATATATCGATAGATGAAATAGGCGAAAGAACGAAGAAAAAGCGGTTGTTTGGCATAGGACGCTTTCAGACTCCTCTTACGTGTTGCCTGTCTTCCCTTGTGTCCTGAAAAATGAGTTTCATCTTCAAACAAATTGTATTCGATATCCAACAAATCAACCGCTTCGCGTATGGCGTAACCTACATGTTTGTTGGTCCACCAACTGATGTTGTTCAAGTTATGATCAACAAAATCATGACGAAAAGTTATCGTTTCCCCCTCTGTGACTTGCATGTGTTCATCCATCCAACGGTGTTCACAGTTCGCTTTTCCGTATCGGAATAACCGCAAAAGATCAAGCGGATAACATCCCCCTCTGCGTATCCATTTCCCCAGAAAAATATACCTTCGGTGGAAAATGACGCCGGACACACCCTCAGGAACGGTCGGAAGCCGTTCTTGCAGTTCCTCTTTCAACTCCGTCGTGAGGTATTCGTCGGCATCCATGCGTAAAACCCATGCTGTCTTTATGGGCAGATTGTCCAATGCCCAATTGAACTGTCTTGAATGGTTATTTTCCCACTTATGTTGATAAACAATGGCGCCCTGTTCTTTGGATATTTCCGTTGTCTTGTCGTTAGAGAAAGAATCGACGACGAAAATATATCGTGCAACGGATTTTACGTTGTCGATACATCGAGCTATATGAAGCTCTTCGTTGTATGTTAGAATAATGACGGATAAATCCAACATAGGCATACTATTCTCGTAAGAACAACGAAACAAAGGTAACAAACTCGGGATAACTGAGGGCAAGTTTTCCGCCATGTCGTCAAAAGAGGCCGTAGTTGGTACGCATCACCTTAAACTCCGTGCGGCGGTTTAGCTGGTCGGCCACTTCCTGTTGCTCAGGAGGGAGAGGGAGGATAAAGGTTTCAGTCAGGATATCGCCCTCATGCAGGAAAGGATGCGCTTCGGCCATACGTCCGGTAACGGTTTGAGGCTGATTCTTACCGTAACCTTTGGCCACAAGGCGATCGGGGGATATGCCGCCGGCAATGAGGTAATCTACGACAGACTGGGCGCGGCGGGCGGCAAGACGTTCGTTGTATTCGACAGACCCTTTGCGGTCGGTATGCGCCCCCAACTCGATGGTCACATGGGGATTGTCGTTCAGCATACGGATAATCTCGTCAAGAGCCGCCTGTGAGGCCGGCCGAAGACTGGCACGGTCGAAATCGTAGAAAATATTCTCGATGACCACAGGCTGACTGATTGGCGTAAGGAAAAAGTCCACCGTATAGGTTCGGCTGCGTTCTTCCGGATCGGTTTGGAGGGCATAATGTTGGTTCAGGTGTCCACGGGCGCCGGCCATCATTACGTAATCGTTTCCATGGGCGAGGGTTATCCGAAACGAACCGTCTTTTCGCACCGGAACACGCAGGTTCAGGCCGTCGCGACCGACGATACGGATGATGCCGTCTTCGAGCGGATTGTCGTCGATGTCGAAAACGATACCCTCAACTACCACCTGAATGACCGGATATTCAAAGGAATAGAGATGGTCGTAACCGCGTCCGTCGTTGCGATTGGAAGAGAAGAAACCCGTTTCAAGTTCGCCGGCGAAGGTGATACCGAAGTCATCGGAGGAAGAATTGATAGGGACACCCATGTTGGTGACCGTCCAGCCACCGGAGGAGGTGTCGGCAACAGCTATAAAAAGGTCCAATCCTCCCATACCGGAGTGGCCGTCGGAAGCAAAGTAAAGCGTCGTCGGGGTACGCAGGTAGGGAAAAAGGTCGTCGCCGGGCGTATTGATGTCCGGCCCGAGGTTTTCAAGCATCCCGAAACCGCTTTCCGTGACGCGTGCACGGTAGATATCCTTGCCTCCGTATCCCCCGATCATGTCGGAAACGAAGTAGAGATAAGTCCCGTCAGGCGACAAAGCCGGATGTGCCAGGGCAGTGACGGAATCTTTGAGCAGGATAACCTTTTCCCCCTTACTCCATTGGGCGTTAGTACGGACAGAACGGTATATCTCAGCCGTACGCGGGGTACCGGTTTCCACGTCTTGGGAGCAGAAAGTGTAATACATCGTATTCCCGTCGGCGGAAAACGTCGGTGTACCTTCATCGAAGTCCGTGTTCAGTTCGCCCTCTACAAGCTCGGGCTTTTTCCATGCCCCGTTCTCATCCCGTTGCACTACGTAGAAATCGTTCGTATTGATACCCGTGATAGCGCTGGCGGAAAGCTCTTTATCCTTGATAGGACGGGAGGATACGAAGTACAGTTGATCGAAATCCGTCCCCGTGAGCATCGGGCTGAACTCCGCCTTGCGGGAGTTGAACTTATCCATACGATGGACAACGTAAGGTGTCGGGTTCCCTTTTAGCAACGGAGCCGCTTCGCAACCCTGCCGACCGGATAAGGCCAGGGGATGACCCGGAACCGTGTCAAGGAACTTGTCATAGTACCCGATAGCATCCGCATAACGCCCCTGTTTGTGATAAGTCTGTGCGAGGCGCAGGAGGAGCATGCTGTCGGGGTAATGGTAACGAAAAGCGTTGAGATAAGCGGCAGAAGCACGTGGCATATTGTTGATAAGGCGATTACATTCTGCCATACGGAAAGCCACATAAGCTCGCAGGGTACGTTCCTGCGCCTTCGTCCGGGCGTACACCTTACGGTATATCGCTGCCGCTTCGAAATATTCCCCTGCCCGATGTTTATCTTCCGCGTCCGACAGCTTCGCCGTTTTGCAGCCCCCTACAAGGAAGAGTAGCATGAACAACGCCGAAATCAGCGCTGCCGACCTCCCCCCAACAACCCTCTTCTTCTCCATCAACGTCTCCCGCCTCTCGTTGGAACTAAACGTCCACTCGCCCCCTTTATTGCCCTTGTCCCCTCCCTCTCTGCCCCTTTTCCTTCCGTCTATTGCTTGCGTGAAACCCGTCATACGATAGCAATCCGTAGCAATGCGCTTAACAATATATCCTCTTAATACAACAGGAGCGGCTTGAAATGAATAAATATAAGACTCGAAAGGGAAATCTAAATAACGTAAGGTAATAAATCTATCCATATCAATAGTGTAATAATATATAGTGTAATAATATCCATCACTGTGTATACATTTGTCTCGAGGGACACTCATTCTACACATCTTGATGTCAAAATCCTCCTCTTCCTGAGTTTCTGTTGCTGCCGCCGTAACATTGAAATCTGGCTCTTGCGGTATCGGCGGTAGCGTGGCGTTATTCTCCTGCGCTACCATAGCTACTGTCATCAGCGCAAACAAACCCCAAAGAATACTTAATCGTTCGTTTCATATACATTGTTTTCTTTCGTCTTCTGCTTGTACAGAAGCAAACTTCCAATCAGACGACACTGATGTGGTGTTGAACCGTTCATCATGCATCACCTTGCGCTCGAAAGACAAACGATAGTAATATG
>JAITAD010000037.1 GCA_031284275.1 Tannerellaceae bacterium | reverse complement strand
TATTCCTTCGGCTGCCCTCCCCGAACTCTACGCCCTCATCCGCCCGCTGTCGCCCGAAACCGACGCCCCTCTGTTGGCCAACAATCTGGTCTCCTGTACCGGCGCCGACACCTGCCGTCTCGGCATCTGCCTCTCCAAAGGGCTTACCGCCGCTCTCCGGCGCGAACTGCTTCGTAGCGGGCTTGATTTGGATAGGCTCGCCACGGCACGTATCCACGTCTCCGGTTGCCCCAATTCCTGCGGACAGCAACTTTGGGCAGACATCGGCTTCTCGGGTAAGGTACTGCGTAACGATCGCGCCTATCCCGCTTACCAGATCCTGTTAGCCGCCAATCGGACGGATCGTAACCCTCATCTGGCCGTCCCCGCAGGAAATCTCAGCGCAAAGGATATTCCCCGTTTCGTCGTCCGCCTGCTCGCCGCCTATTTGGAACAGTCGTCCGCCACGTTGCCGGAATGGCTCGAAGGTGCAGGCAAGGAACATGCCGCCGCCCTGATTGCCGAATATGAACACATACCCGCCTTTGACGAAGACAAGAACTATTATTACGATTGGGGTGCAGAGGAACTGTTCAGCCTCGCCCACCGCGGCGCCGCAGTATGTTCTGCCGGCCTCTTCGACTTGATCGACGTAGACCTCTACTATATCCGGCAAGGTAAGCATGCCCTTGCGGAAGCCGACGAAACCCAAGCCAACGCTCATCTGTACGACATTCTCTTCTCCGCCTCCCGTATGCTTCTTGTCACGCGGGGCGCCGACCCCCGCACGACGGACGAAGTCTTCGACTTTTTCCTGCAACATTTCGTTGATGCCGGCCTCGTCGATGCCCGTTTCCGCCCGCTTGTCGAGTTAGGTAAATCCGGTAAAGACGCTTCGTTCCTGCCCCATCGGGAGGAAATCCTTGCTCTGGCAGATGCCGTCGCCGACCTCTATGCCGGCATGGACGACTCCCTGCAATTCAAATCCGTCACCGCCGAACAGGCTGCGCCAGCCGCTTCCGCCACGCCACCCCCTGCTTCGGAAAGCCGCCGCTTCAAAGACTTGCGCGGCGTGGTCTGCCCGATGAACTTCGTACAGACCAAGATACAGTTGGCAGCCATGCAGATAGGCGAAGAGCTGGAGGTGTGGCTTGACGACGGGCATCCCATCGGCAACGTTCCCGGATCCGTCCGCAACGAAGGGCACGATATCCTCGAACAGACGCAGTTTCCCGAAGGCCATTGGAAGGTGGTCATCAAAAAGAAATAGACGCAAGGCTTGCATATCGGCCGAAAGCGCATACCTTTGCGCTCGGGTAAGTCCTACACGGCAGGCTCCCTCGGAATCCCCCAGGGCCTGACGGCAGCAAGGGTACGTAGGTTGTAGCGGCGCGATGTAGTAAGCTTACCCACTTTTGCCTCTTTAGCTCAGTTGGCCAGAGCACGTGATTTGTAATCTCGGGGTCGTTGGTTCGAATCCGACAAGAGGCTCCACCCTGCGCTTTTCCGATTTTGTGTTCCTTATCGCTTACATATTACCGTAAGCCCATCGCGCAAGGGAAGTATCACTTTTTCTATGCGAACGTCACGGCGGACGAGTTCATTGAAGGCGAGTATGCCTGCCGTTTGCTTGTCAAGGGGAACCGTATCCCTGACGACTTTCCCGTCCCACAACGTATTGTCGGCCAAAATAAACCCGCCGGATCGGACATAGGGAAAAACCGTTTCGTAGTAGGCCGTATACTGGTGTTTGCCCGCATCAATGAAAACGAGGTCGAACATTTCTCCCAATCGGGGAATAATTTCCAGGGCATCGCCGAAGTGCAGCCGTATCTTCTCCTGTTCGGGCGAGCGGGAAACGTAGCGACGGATAAAGTTCTCCATTTCGTCGTTGATTTCGACGGTATGGATCAGAGCGTCGGCACCCAACCCCTCCGCCATGCACAGCGTGGCATAGGCCGTATAGGTGCCTATTTCCAACACCCTGTGCGGACGTATCATGCGGCAAAACATTTTCAGCAACCTCCCCTGCAAATGTCCGGACAACATACGCGGACGCAGCAGATTGACGTGGGCATCGCGCCGTAGGGCGGCAAGCAAGTCACCTTCTTCGTCGATGTGGGACAGAATATAGTCCTCTATCTGCATCGGGAAGCTTACGCAGCGGTCAGCGGCACAAAAAAGTGGAGAGCGAGGCGATAGGAGTCGAAGCCGAAGCCCAATACGACACCTCGACAGGCTGCCGAAAGGAAAGAATGGTGGCGAAACTCCTCCCGCGCATGTACGTTGGAGATATGTACCTCGATGACCGGCGCCGGAACGGCCTTGATAGCATCGTGTAAGGCAAGGGATGTATGCGTATAGGCGCCGGCATTGAGCACGATACCGTCCGCTTCAAAACCCGCCTGTTGGATTTTGTCCACCAACGCCCCTTCCGAGTTGCTCTGAAAGGTCTCTATCTCCAATTGCGGGAACCATGTCCGCAAATCTTCCAGATACCGTTCAAAGGTCATCGCCCCATATAC
>JAITAD010000018.1 GCA_031284275.1 Tannerellaceae bacterium | reverse complement strand
GAATAGACGATGGCTTCTATCTCGTCGAGGAGTTCGGAGAACTCCAAGCCACTGGTGAGGGCGATGGCGTCAAGGGCTATCTTCCGGTCGATGCGCTGGATGATAGAGACCTTAACTTTAGATTTATTTGCAACCGTTCGGACACGGAGATCCTCCGGGCGCTCTATCTCATTTTCGGCGACATGGCGTTTGATGAGTTCGACGAATTCGGCGCCGTAACGTTTGGCTTTACCGGCGCCGACACCGGGGATGTTCTGAAGTTCCTCGATGGAAATGGGATAGGTGGTGGCCATCGCTTCGAGAGAAGGGTCCTGAAAGATGACGAAAGGCGGAATATCCATACGCTTGGAGATACGTTTGCGCAGGTCTTTCATCATGGAGTAGAGAGCCGGATCAACGGCACAAGCTGCACCGCCTTGCACAGGAATATCATCGGCGTCGCTGTCAAATTCGTTGTCTTCCGTTATTTTGAACGAGTCGGGAAGGATGAGAAAATCACGTCCTTTATCAGTGATACGGAGGATACCGTAGTTCTCAATCTCTTTGGAGATATAACCGGCGATGATGGCCTGACGGATGACAGCACTCCACGTCTTTTCCCCTTCCTCTTTCCCCGAACCGAAAACTTCGAGTTCTTCGTGTTTATAGGATTGTATCTCCGAGGTCTTGTTGCCAAGGAGGAGGTCTACGATATATTCCGTTTTGAACTGTTCGTGGAGAAGACCGATGATTTCAAGCACAGTGACGAGGTATTCACGTGCTTCGACCTGCTTTTTGGGGTTACGGCAATTGTCGCAATTATCGCAGGATTCGTCGTTATAGACTTCGCCGAAGTAGTGGAGGAGGACTTTACGGCGGCAGACGGATGTCTCGGCGTAAGCCGTCGTTTCGAGCAGCAGTTGCCGACCTATCTCCTGCTCGGCAACGGGCTTGCCTTGCATGAACTTCTCCAATTTCTGGAGGTCTTTGTGGGAGTAGAAAGCGATGCAAAGGCCTTCCCCGCCATCGCGTCCGGCACGTCCGGTCTCCTGATAATAGCCTTCCAGACTTTTAGGCATATCGTAGTGGATGACATAACGGACGTCCGGTTTGTCGATTCCCATACCAAAAGCGATGGTGGCGACGATAACGTCGGCCTTTTCCATAAGAAAGGCGTCCTGATTGGCGGAACGTTGCTGGGAATCCATGCCGGCGTGGTAAGGCAGGGCTTTGATGTTATTGGCAACGAGGATGGTGGAAAGTTCCTCCACCCTGCGGCGACTGAGGCAGTAGATGATACCCGATTTCCCCTCGTGTGCACGGATGTATTTGATAACGTCGCGGTCTATGTTGGCGTTCTTGGGACGTACTTCGTAATAGAGGTTGGGGCGATTGAAAGAAGATTTGAAGACGGTAGCGTCCACCATGGCGAGGTTCTTCTGGATATCGTGCTGCACCTTGGGGGTAGCCGTGGCGGTGAGAGCGATGATGGGACGGGAGCCTATCTCGTTGATAATCGGGCGGAGGCGACGATATTCCGGTCGGAAGTCATGTCCCCATTCAGAGATGCAATGCGCCTCGTCGATGGCATAAAAAGATATCGTAGCTTGGCGAAGGAAGTCAATGTTCTCCTCTTTGGTAAGGGATTCGGGGGCGACGTAAAGGAGTTTGGTCCGCCCCGAGAGGATGTCTTCCCTGACCTGCTCGACGGCGTTCTTGCCGAGCGACGAGTTGATAAAATGGGCGATGCCGTCTTCCTCACTGAAATTGCGCATGGCATCTACCTGATTTTTCATCAGAGCGATGAGCGGGGATATCACGATAGCCGTTCCGTCGAGCAGCAGGGAGGGAAGCTGATAGCAGAGGGATTTCCCTCCGCCGGTGGGCATGAGTACGAATGTGTCTTTTCCGGCCAACAAGTTCTCCATGATAGCCCGCTGGTTTCCCTTGAAGGCATCAAAACCGAACTGCTGTTTCAGTTTTTCGGAAAGAATATCTCTTGCGGCCATAAATGGGTGTGTAAAGTCTCAGGCAGATTTCAGGTATCTCATTTCTTCCGAACGTTCCAGTTTTTCCTTTGCGTATTCGAGTGTGACGTGAAGCGTCGTTTCCCGAGAGGAAGGCATGGTGTACATAGCGTCTATCATGATAGCTTCGACGATAGATCGGAGGCCGCGGGCGCCGAGGTGGAATTCCAAGGCTTTATCGACAATATATTCATAGACAGCTTCATCGAAGCTGAGACTGATGCCGTCCATGGCAAAAAGTTTGACGTACTGTTTGGCTATGGCATTGCGAGGTTCGGTGAGGATCCGACGAAGGGCGTCACGGTCGAGGGGAGTGAGATAGGTGAGGACAGGGAGACGGCCGATGATTTCGGGGATGAGGCCAAAAGCTTTCAGGTCAAGGGGAGAAATGTATTGGAGGAGGTTGTCACGGTCGAAAGTCAGGGCGGTACGTTGCGCCGTATAACCGATAACACGGGTGTTAAGGCGGCGGGCTATCTTCCGTTCGATGCCGTCAAAAGCTCCTCCGCAGATGAAGAGGATATTGCGGGTGTTCACCTGTATCATCTTCTGGTCAGGGTGCTTGCGGCCACCCTGTGGCGGAACGTTCACGACAGCGCCTTCGAGGAGTTTGAGCAGTCCTTGCTGAACGCCTTCGCCGCTGACGTCGCGGGTGATGGAAGGGTTGTCGCCTTTGCGGGCTATCTTGTCAATCTCGTCAATGAAGACGATACCGCGTTCGGCGGCTTTGATGTCGTAATCGGCGGCTTGCAGCAGACGGGTGAGCAAACTTTCGATATCTTCGCCCACATATCCTGCTTCGGTGAGGACGGTAGCATCGACAATGGTAAAGGGGACGTTCAGGATACGGGCGATGGTACGGGCGAGGAGCGTCTTCCCCGTCCCCGTGGGGCCGACCATGATGATATTGGATTTTTCTATCTCGACGTCATCGGTGACCTCTTGCAAGATGCGTTTATAGTGGTTGTAGACGGCGACGGCGAGGCGACGTTTGGCATTGTCCTGACCTATGACATAGTCGTCAAGGGTAACCTTGATATCGTCGGGCTTGGGAATATTGCTTCTGCCCTGATCCGGAAAAACGTTCCCTGCGGTAACTGTACCTTGCTGCACCTTTACCTCCGCAGCCGGATTTGTACCGGTCGCATCTGCACTTTCTACCATACCGATAGGAAACAACCCTTCATCCTGCAAGATGGCGGCAGCGTGTTCAATACAGATATTACAGATGGCGGCGGTCGCTCCGTCGATAAGCATCGCTACCCCTTCATCGTCAGTATGCCGTCCACAGAAAGCACAGACGTTCCTTTTTTCGATCATGCTTCCCTGTCGTTGGTTTTCCGTGTAAATATTTCGTCGATGATACCATATTCAAGGGCTTCGGCGGCACTCATCCAATGGTCACGGTCACTGTCGCGCTCTACTTCTTCGTAACTCTTGCCGGAGTGTTTGGAGATAGTGGTGTACAATTCTTTTTTCACTTTGAGGATTTCGCGTGCGGCGATTTCGATATCGGAAGCTTGTCCGTGCGCTCCGCCGAGAGGCTGGTGAAGCATCACGCGGGAATGTTCCAATCCGTAACGTTTACCTTTCGTCCCCGCCACGAGCAGGACGGACGCCATCGAGGCGGCTATTCCCGTACATATCGTGGCAATCTTGCAACCGATGAATTGCATCGTATCGTATATCCCGTAGCCTGCATAGACGGATCCGCCCGGAGAGTTGATGTAGATAGAGATATCTTTGCCAGGTTCACTGGAATCAAGGAAAAGGAGTTGTGCCTGTATCACGTTGGCAGCGTAGTCATCGATTTGGGTGCCGAGGAAGATGATACGGTCCATCATCAGGCGGGAGAAGACGTCCATCTGGGCAACGTTGAGCTGCCTTTCCTCAATGATAGTAGGAGAGATGTAACTGCTTGTAATGCGCATGTAGCTTTCCAAGGCGCCGCTATTCATCCCCAGATGGCGGGTTGCATACTTCTCGAAGTCATTCATGTTTCTATCCGTTTTAGGTACGATAAGGCGAACTCCCTACCATCTTCCGAAGACAAAGTTATGGATTAATTTTTGGAACAAACAAGCCTCCCGTCACCCAAGGGGATGTTTTTTTACCGTCACAGAAAAAGTACCTTTGTCGCATTTTAGCATACAAACGGAACGAACAATGGGCTTAAAGAGCGAAAAGTTGCTTCGAAAAAAGGGGCTGAGCAGCTACGGTGAACAAAAGGCGGACGGGTTGAGGCGGTCGCTGACGGCGACCAATCTGGTGATGCTGGGTATCGGCGCCATCGTGGGGACGGGTATCTTCGTCATCACCGGGCAGGCGGCGGCCGACTATGCCGGTCCGGCGCTCACGATATCGTTTCTCATCTCGGCAGCGGGGTGTATCCTCGCCGGCTTATGTTATGCCGAGTTTGCGGCGATGATACCCATCTCGGGAAGTGTCTACTCCTATTGTTATGCGACGATGGGAGAGCTGCCGGCATGGTTCATCGGATGGGATCTGGTGTTGGAATATCTTTTTGCCTGTTCGAGCATCGCCGTGGGATGGTCGGGGTACATGACGAACATTCTGGCGGAATGGGGGGTATCGTTGCCGCCGACGCTCACCCGATCTACTTTCGACCACCTTGCGGACGGCAGTTGGGTCTGGACAGGCAGTTTCTTTAACTTTCCGGCGGTAGCTATTCTGGTGCTCGTGGCAGTACTCCTCATCGGAGGGATACGGCAGTCAGCCATCATCAACACCATTATCGTGTTCGTCAAGGTAAGCGTGATACTGCTCTTCACGGCCTTCGGGCTGTCCTACATCGATACGGCCAACTGGCATCCCTACATCCCTGAGAACACGGGAGAGTTCGGGCACTTCGGATGGAGTGGTATCCTGCGTGGGGCAGCGGTCGTTTTTTACGCTTTCCTCGGCTTCGACGCTCTTTCGACGGCGGCGCAGGAGGCTCGCAATCCTCAGCGGGATATGCCTCGGGGGATACTCATCTCGCTTTCCATCTGCGCCATCCTCTACGTCGCTGTCACGGCCGTACTCACCGGTATCGTCCATTACAGCGAGCTGCATGTAGACGCACCCATTGCACTGGCCATCGACCGTACGGGTGCAGGCTTGGCATGGCTCAGTCCCTTTGTCAAACTGGGCGCCATAGCAGGGCTTAGTTCCGTTATTCTGGTGATGATGTTGGGGCAGTCGCGTATTTACTATGCCATCTCTCGGGACGGGCTTTTTCCGGCAGCGCTCTCGCAAGTCAGCGCCAAGCGGGGGACACCTGTCAAGGCAACGATTCTTGCCTGCGGACTGTCGGCTGTCATCGCCGGACTCTTCCCGCTGCATGTACTCAGCGAACTGGTTTCCATCGGCACGCTGATGGCTTTTTCCATCGTCTGCCTCTCCATCGTCGTCCTGCGTAAGACGAGGCCTGAGATTCCCCGTCCTTTCCGCGTACCCTTCGTCCCCGTCCTGCCGTTGGTGGGGGCAGGGCTTTGTATCCTGCAAATGGCAGCTCTACCATGGAGTACGTGGCTGCGGTTGATCCTCTGGACGGCCATCGGCTTCGTCATCTACTTCCGGTACAGCAGACACCACAGCCGACTCAACTGAAAAGCGAAGGGGGGACAACAAAAAAGGGATCTACTTTCACAAGCGGATCCCTTCGAGTTATTCAAACATTACTAATTCAAAAACATCACAATATTCAATCAGCAGCAGCCCGTCCGGACGGCTGTCATCAGAGATGGAAGAAGCCGGCGACGAAGGTAGCCTGAACAGCCGCACCGCGTTCGGCGGTAGCGGTACGGGGGTTGATACGGTAAAGGAAAATACCTTCGTCCGTAGAAACGGGATAGTAGATATAGTCACCGTCGGAAAGAGCGGTAAAACGGCGTCCTCCGTTCCCGTCGTGGACAGGGATATCGGTGATATCCGTAATGGTTTTCCTGTACAGGTCGATGATACAGCATTTGAGGTTCCTGTCACCCCAACGGTCTTCAAGTGTCTGGTTAGCGTTAAGACTGACCTCAGCGAAGAGAAGTCCGTCGCGATAATAGAGGACATGTGCCGGTTTGAGGCCACCGGAAACCGTTTCAAAGTCGAAATAGTAATCGTCGAAAGCAATCGTTCCACGGGGGATACGCAGGAAAGCGGCGGTTTTGGTAGATTGCGAGTAGCCGTTGGCGATGGCTGAGTTGGACATGAGGTAGAGGTCGCCCTTCTCATCGGGAAAGATACCGTTGTAAGCATTCCATGAGCCGGCGGGACCGGTACGGGTGTCTTTGAGCAGGGTCAGGAAGTCAAGGTCGGGGTAGGAGTAGACGGCCACGTAGGTAGTATCGGTATACGGCGTCTCGTAAGTAGAGGGATTGCTGTGGTAAAAAGTAATGTAGACATAACCGTCGTTTACACACATGCCCGTGATACTCGGCCATTCGAGGTAAGACAAGGGTTCGATAGGCTTTTCGACGGTTTGCGTAATAGCGACGGTCGGGATATCGACTTTGTAAAAGCTGAAAGAGTTCCCGTCAGCCGATTTGTCAGGCACTTCCACCCCGAGCATGGTAGAAGGGTCGGCCTGCTCGAAAATGCTCAGGGTTTTGTTGAAGACAAAGGAGCCGCTCTCCTGAAGATATCCCTGTGCATCAAGAGTAAGAGCATTGACATTGGTGACACCCAGTCCACCGATACTGAAAATCGTTTGCGTACCACCCTGTTCAAAATCGCGGTAGCCGGTTTGTTCCAATCCATTGTTTTTGGGAGAGATCGTACCGGAGAGGAGGTTATCGGTGGTAACGGCGTAGTAGGTGGTAGCATTACTGGAGGTGACGCCCAGACAAAGGACGTAAGGATGTTGACCGGTATTAGGCGATGGCTCGTCGGTCGATTCACAAGCAGTCAGCAAGACGAAGGAAAGAGCAAGAGAAAGATACATCTTTACGTGTTTCATTGTGTCGTTAATTATGGTACATAGGTTATATCAGGCATGGAGGGCGTAGCGGAGTTTGAGATGGAAGGCGCGCCCGGGCTTTTGGAGAAGGTAATTGTCATAAGCTCGTTGGTCGGTGAAATTGGTACATTCGAAGCAGATGTTGTAGCGACCCTCGGCAAGAGAGCAGTTTATGGAAGCATTGTGGATGTTTTGTTGGGGAATAACATTCTTGGTACTTTTCATACCGAGGCTCGGCCAGGAAAGGTAATATTGGTGGATATAGAGGAGGGAATAGTCCAGAGAAAGACTCATGCCGCTGCTTTTCGGCGTAGGAAGGGAAAGGCCGAGGTCGAAATTGCCGAAGAAATAAGGAATATTGGGAAGCCTGTCCTTATAGGTAAGGTTGGGATAATTTCCTGAACCGGTGTAACTATCCATGCTGACAGAGCGCATATTGTCGGTGATATCCTGAAAGGTTATTCCCGCAGAGGCATTGAGGCGGTTTTGCCATGCGTAGCGCAGCTCTGCCTCGACACTTCGGGTGATAACGGCGCCGAGGTTGATGTACTGGGTGGCAGGGTCGCGCAGTTCCTTTTGGATATAGTCACGGGTGTCGCGATAGAGTAAGGTTAGAGCGGATACAAGGGTGTGGGCAGGATAAAGGGTGGCCTGATGAGAAAGGGACAGGTTGGCGTTATGACTGCTCTCGGGCTTGAGGTCGGGGTTGTGTGAACTGAACAGGCCGTCGCCAAAGATCTCTTCCCCTTCGGGTAGCCGACAGGTTCGTTCGTAGGAAAGTTTGGCTTGCCAACCGGTGAAAGGCGTACAGGCAATGGCTGCTCCGTAGCCGGGGAGGAAGTAATCGGCGGAGATAGGCTCGAGGCGTTCATCGTCTTTGAACATGTTCACATAGTGGTACGAACGGGCGTTCATACGGTAGAGTTTGGTCAGAATAGTGGCATTCCATCGTGTACGGGTGAAAGTGTAACCGAGACCGGCAACATGTTTGTCAAGGCGTTGGGGCAGTTTGTAGGTGAGATTGTCCGGGTCTTCGGGGTCGGAAAGTTTCCGGTCAAACGAGGAGAGGAGGTAATTGAAAGAGAAAGTATGCCCTTCGGAGAGGCGGTAATTGAGATTGGCGTTGGTCTGGTAGAGATTGTTGTGCAGGGACAGGCGGGAACGTGTCGTTTCGGCATTGGTGGAAGAAGGCACCCATTCGGCAAGCCAATTGTAGCGGCGGGCGGTGGTATCGACGTGCCGATACCGAATATCGTTGAGGGTGGCATACAGCGAAAAGTCAAGCCCAGAGACAAAGAGATTCGTCTTTTTGTAACGCAAGGCGGGGATGAGCGAACGTCCGGCAGAGGTTTTCGCCCCGAAAACGCTTTCCATAGTGACACCTGTCTGGATATCCTTATCATCCGCCGCAACGACGAGGCTTGCGAGGAGATAATCGGCATAAGGGCGACCGGTGATACCGGCTTCGAGTTTGACACCGGCAGCCCGATACCCGTCGTGGAAACGACGCACCGTGCGATAACCTTCCCGCCGATTGGTTTGGAGGTCGAGGATGGGTACGTAGACGGGGTAATCGTTATCGGAGCTGTTGAAGTAGGCATTCAGGCGGACGGTCAAGCCGGTAGCGACATGTCGGTAAGCGCCGTTGACGGATGCCCTGTGGGTATTGAAAGAACCGACGGCGTAGGATACGTCGAGATAGTTGGCTTCGATACGGCTGACGATGTTGAGCGCCCCGCCGAGAGCATCGGCGCCGAGATGAACAGGCAGTACCCCTTTGTATATTTCGACATGTTCGACGGCAGCCGTCGGGATAGTACTCAGGTTCCACGCAGAGCCTGACAGACTGAGGGGAATACCGTCCAGAAAGACCTTGATCTGCCTGCCCGAAAAACCGTTGAGTGAGAGGTTGTAGTCCGACCCCACACCTCCTGCTTCGCGGATACGCAATCCTGTCGTACGGTTGAGATGTTGCGAGAGGTCTCCCGCCGCATTGTAGAGCCGGCGCACATCCAAGGCGGTTACCGGAAGCGCCTGCCGCTCCAGACGTTGCACCCGTGACGTAGCGCGTATATCTACCACTGTCAGGGTATCCTGCATCGCCACTCCTTCCGTAGCAGATATTCCTCCGGTAGCTTCCTGTGCGGCGGAAACCGTTACCATCAACCAAGCGGCAACTATACCGAAAGCAATCCGTTTTTGATACATATCCTGATATCTGCGTTCGTAAAAGGATGTTGGAACGGGCGCAAAGGTATTGGCGGGAGCAGAGGCCGGCAATACCTACATGTAGGTAAAATAAGGGTCGGGGAATACCTACCTTTAGGTATTGTATACTCCCGAGACGAAAATGTCCGGAAAGCACGTGTTTGCCGATATGTAAGGATTGTATTTGGCTTAATAACCTTGATACAAGGTCTACAAATTACCACAGTTCCATGTGAACTATGGTATTACAGGCTTATTCTGCTGTCTCTAAGTGTTATCTAACG
>JAITAD010000093.1 GCA_031284275.1 Tannerellaceae bacterium | reverse complement strand
CTGCACATTGCGAACAGCCGTACGATGTCCTTTTCGATTATCACGGCAATACCGCCACTGTCTCCGGCCCCAATCCTGCAAGTGAGCATTATACTTTCGGCCAGATTAGCATACCCAATACCGTTGAGTACAACGGCAACACCTATACCGTCACAGACATCCACCCCTCCGCTTTCCAAGGGTGGACAGATTTGGTGCATATTGATATTCCCTCCACCGTCACCACCATTCCGGACTCCGCCTTTTTCGGCTGTATTAATTTTCGCACCATCTACTGTTCTACCACACTCACCACCATCGGCAACGACGCCTTCCGCGGTTGTTCCTCGCTATCCGCCTTCACACTCCCGGCACATACTCCCCTCACCACCATCGGCGCCAATGCTTTCCGAGAATGTTCCTCCCTCACCACTTTCTCCCTTCCCGACAACGTGCCACTCCATACCATTGGCGCCGGAGCTTTCGAAGGCTGCCTCAACCTCACCGCTTTCACCGTCCCCGCCACCGTTACGGCCATCCAAGCCTGCCTTTTCAAAAATTGTAGCAACCTCATATCCCTCACCATCCTTAACAATCAAACCATCCCATCCCTTGCAGACGAGGCATTGGAAAACACCCATTCCAGACTCATCGTCACCGTCCCCGATAGCCTTTATACCCAATACCAGTCACATGTCCATTGGCGCTATTGGCTTCCCCCACGTTATTCCGTTACCGCCCGTTTCGAAGACGAACATTTCATCGTCACCGGTATGGAACGAGGGCGTTCTTCTCTCGTTGACCTCACTATCCCCTCTACCATGCAATTGCGCCGCAACGCCACCGAATCTTTCCCCGTCACCGCCATTGCCGACCACGCTTTTGAGGGAATCATAGCCTTATACGTCACCATCGGCGACCGCATTACCTCCATCGGCGCTGCCGCTTTCAAAGACTGCTACAGCACCTCCGTCACCCTGCTACCCACTACCCCACCCTCTTGCGGCGAAGACGCTTTCCTCCGTATCAATCCATATTGTACCTTCGCCTGCCCACAAGGTACTGAGGGTAACATCTTCACCGTTTACCACAACGACCCGTTTTGGGGTATTTTCTTCCCCGAACCCTACGATATCCTTTTTAGCATCAATCCCTCCCTATCCACTGCCATGGTCACCGCCATCTCTCCCACTTCCCCCCAATTTGTTCTCTCCGGCACAATCATTATCCCCGACACCGTCCAACAAGCCGGCAGACGCTATGCCATCACCGGCATCGAAACTTCCGCTTTCGCCGGACAGACAACTCTCCGCGATGTCACTATCCCCGCTACCGTCACCACTATCGGAAACGCAGCCTTCCAAAACTGCTCCGCCTTAAACGCCGTCCGACTCCTCGGCCTGCCGCCCACCCTCAGGCAACAGGTTTTCGACGGTATACCCACCTCATGTACCTTCACCTGTCCACCCGAAAACGAATCCGACTACCGGAGTAATACCGATTGGGCACTCTATTTTCCTCCGATATATGACGTTGCCGTGCGCATCGAAGGCACACACGCCGTCGTTATCGGTCCCAACCCTACAAGTCCGAATTGGACTGCCTCCCACACCATTACTATTCCTAATAGCATCTCCATCGAGCAGGTTCGTTATCCCATCACTGCCATTGACGAAAATGCCTTCGCCAATCACACTGAGCTATCCGCCATCACCCAAACCTCAGGCATCACCACCATCGGACCCTCCGCTTTCGCCGGTTGTAACGCCCTCTCTGCCATCGCCATCCCTACCGTCGTACACATCGGCGAACGGGCTTTCGCCGGTTGTAACGCCCTCTCTGCCGTTGCCATCCCTGCCGTCGTATACATCGGCGAACAGGCTTTCGCCGATTGTAGCGACCTGCGAGGAATCGCCATCCCCCCTGTCACCACGTACATCGGCGACAATGCTTTTGCCGGCTGCACCGGTATCACCTTCATCAACCTCCCTGCTATTCCCCCCAACATCATCGGTAACCCTTTCCCCAACATCTCCCCCAATGCGGTCATCACTGTCGCCGGCAATGATGATTCTGCCTACCGTGCACATGCTCAATGGACAAAGTACTTCCCCCATATCTACGATGTCACTTTCCGTATTGATGGTTCCTGTGCCGTTGCCACCGGCCTTGATATCCGGAGCGCCAACTGGATCAACAATCGTTCCATCACCGTTCCCAATTCCGTACACCTACGCGGTTACACCTATCCCCTCGTAAGCATTGACCCCGAAGCCTTCGCCAATTCCGCCACCCTGCGTTCCGTTACCCTGCCCTCGACCATCACCACCATCGGCACCGGAGCTTTCCGAGGCTGTACCGCACTCACCGATTTCGCCTTGCAGTCGGTCACTCCACCCGATTTCGGCTCCGACGCTTTCGACGGAGTCCCCCCTGATTGTCGTTTCACTTGCCCCGACAACGCTCTTGCCGCTTACAGCGCCCATGCGCTCTGGTACCTCTTCTTTCCCACTGATGTTTATAATATCACATTCCGAATCGACGGTGACATCGCATCCATCACCGGCCGCAATCCCCAAATACCGCTTCCGGCCAACGGTATCCTCACTCCACCCACAACCGTCCTCTACCAACGTAAAATCTATACCGTTGCTGCTATCGCCGCCAACGCTTTTGCCGGATGGACAGCGCTTAGCGGTATCCTCCTCTCCGATGTCGTCACTACCATCGGATCCGGCGCTTTCGCCGGATGTACCGGTCTCGAAAACATCCGTCTTCCTTCCACCATCTCCGCTATCCCTGACGGAGCCTTTGCCGGCTGCACACGTATCACTTCTTTCACCTGCCCCGTGTCTACCACCGCCATCGGTAATCAGGCCTTCGCCGGATGTACTGCTTTGCAACAAGTCACTTTCTCCGCCAACCTCGTCAGCATCGGTGAACAAGCTTTCGCCGGATGCATCGTCCTTGCCACAAAGGCTGTACTCACCATACCCGCCGCCGTCAGCGCCATCGGCGCCGCCGCTTTTCAAGGATGCGCCGCCGTCAGTTTCATCAACCTGCTTCCCACCACCCCGCCGACACTTGGCATCGATGCTTTCAGCGGCATTGACAACGCTGTACGCTTCACCGGCCCCAATCTCTCTGCCTATCGGGAGCACCCCGATTGGGCAGCTTTCTTCCCCAAAGAACAACCCACTCCCACTGACCCTGACGATCCTGACCCCAATAACCCTGACGACCCTGACCCCAATGACCCTGACGACCCTGACCCCAATGACCCTGACGACCCAACCCCTCCAACTACCCCCGTCGATCCCGAAGACCCATCTAACCACTACGACGTCACTTTCCGAATCGAAAAAGGTAACGCCATCGTCACAGGACTCAATATGTCTGCCGGAAACGTGCTCGTCATTCCCGACAGTATCGACCACCAAGGTATCACTTACCCTGTCACCGCCATCACATCGGCAGCTTTCGCCGGACACTCGTCCCTCACTGCCGTCAGTCTCCCCGCCACCCTTGAGGTTACCCCCTCCGTCATCCGGCCACCGGCTATCGGACATTACAGCTTCTCCGGCTGTACTTCCCTCACCTCCGTCACACTGCGTAGCGCCTCACCGCCCTCTCTCGGCGTCAATCCTTTTGCCGGCGTACCTGCCCATTGTACTTTCGTGGCGCCGGAATCGGTCATTGATGCCTACCGCACCAACTCTGATTGGCGTCCCTGCTTCCCGCCTCTTTATGACGTAGCTTTCCGCCTCGACGATGCCACCGCCACCATCATCGGCCTCAACCCCGATGCCCCCCTCTGGAACAATTTCGCTGTCACCCTCGACATCCCTGCCGCCGTCTACTACGGACGCGTCAGTTACCCCGTCACCGTTATCGCTCAGGAAGCTTTCGCCCGACAAAATGCTTTATGCGCCCTCACCCTCCCCCCTTCCATTATCCACATCGACGCACGGGCTTTTGCCGATTGTCCTGCCCTGTCCACCGTCACCCTTCAGTCCGCCCTGCCCTTACCTACCCTCGGTACAGACGCTTTTGCCGGTATAGCCGAAGATGCCCTTTTCACTTGCCCCTCCGAATTGCTCGCTCTTTACCGTTCCTCCCCCATCTGGTCTCCCTACTTTCTCTCCGATACCGATACCCCTGACGACCCCGATAATCCCGATGCCCCTGATATCCTTATTCTTCCTCCCGTAAACAACCTCGACTCCGGCTCCGTCACCTCTCTTGATCCCGCCACCCCCATCCTCCTCTACGACCTCAGCGGTCGGCTCCTTTACCGCGGTTCCGCCGCCGTCCTACGCCCCCTGTCCCTTGCTATCCCTCACGGCATCTATCTCATCTTCACCCCTCAATCAGCCTTCAAAATCCGCCTCTAACCCTTTCTTTCGGCACATTCCGTAGAAGATACCCATGATCCCTACCGCCACCATCCGTTACCTGCGCGAAATGGGACGCCGAGAGAGAGGCGCCGATGAAGGGCTGTTTCTGGCAGAAGGCCCGCGACTGGTAGGAGACCTTTTGGGGCGCATCCCCGCAACGTTGGTCATGGGAACGGCCGAATGGTATGCTGCACAGGGCTGTACCGTCGAAGCCGATACCGTCCTGACAGCCACCGACAGCGAGATACGCCGCTCCAGTCGATTACAGAACCCCAGAGATGTGATAGCCGTCTTCCGACGCCCCGTGTGGCACATCGGTGAAGCCGAGCAAGCGCTCATCGCAGGAGCATGGATCCTCAGTCTGGATGGCGTGCAAGACCCCGGCAACGTCGGCGCCATCGTCCGTACCGCCTCGTGGTTCGGTATACAGCACATCGTTTGCAGCGAGGATACCGCCGATATCTTCAACCCTAAGACTCTCCAAGCCTCTATGGGGGGCATTCTGAACGTCGCCGTGCATTACTGCCCTCTCGCCGAATGGTTGCACCGTATGCAGCAACAAGGCATAACTGTCTACGGTACCTCCCCGCATGGCGAGAGCCTTTTCGCCGCCGATACTTTCGATACCGTCGGTGGTCTCGTCCTTCTGGGTAACGAAGGCGTCGGTATCCGCCCGGACATCGCTGCCGGAATCACCCGTTGGATCAGTATCCCCTGTTATGGAACGGCCGGCGTCGAATCCCTCAACGTTGCCATCGCCGCCGCCATCCTCACCGCCACTATCCGTTCCCCCCGTCTTTCTATCGCCCGCCAATAAGCCGGCTGCTCCTTACCTCCGAAAACGCAAGAGGCGAACCTTACATAAGGTTCGCCTCTTTTTATTTATCGGCGGATAACGCCTCTCTGTCACCACTTACAGTGGATATTCTTCGAAAGCATACAACACCGTAGAGAGGTAACGTTCTCCCGTATCCGGCAATACCGCTACGATGGTCTTTCCTTTGTTTTCGGGGCGCAACGCCAATTGCGTCGCTGCAAAAGCTGCTGCACCCGAAGAGATACCTACCAGCAGGCCTTCCGTCCCCGCCAGATTACGGCTCGTACGGATGGCATCGTCATTGGAAACTTGGAATATCTCATCCACCACGGCGGCGTCAAAGTTCTTCGGCACAAAGCCCGCACCGATACCCTGAATCTTGTGAGGCCCTGACTTACCACCCGACAGCACGGGCGAATCTTTCGGTTCCACAGCCACCACTTTGACTTTCGATCCGCTCAATTCTTTCAGACGTTTGCCCGCTCCGCTGACAGTTCCCCCCGTTCCGACACCGGCCACGAAGATATCTACCTTACCGTCCGTATCCCGCCAGATTTCCTCTGCCGTCGTACGCCGATGCACTTCGGGATTGGCCGGATTCTCAAACTGTTGCAGAATAATGGAATCTTTGATTTCCCCTTTCAAGGCTTCGGCCTTCGCAATGGCGCCTTTCATACCTTCCGGGCCGGGAGTGAGCACAAGATTGGCGCCGAGGGCTTTGAGCAGGTTTCTGCGTTCCAGACTCATCGTCTCCGGCATCGTCAGAATCAACTTGTATCCCTTGGCCGCAGCGACGAAGGCCAAGCCGATACCTGTATTGCCACTCGTAGGCTCAATGATAGTCGTTTCTGCGTGGAGAAGACCCTTCGCCTCTGCGCTCTCGATCATCGAGACAGCGATACGGTCTTTCACGCTTCCCAGAGGATTGTAATACTCCACCTTGCCGATAACCGTCGCCTGAAGCGATTTACTCTTTGCATAGCCATTGAGCTGCAGTAATGGTGTGTTGCCCACCAGCTCCGTTAAGTTTTGAGCGATCTTTGCCATAACTGAATTATAGAATAAATAAAGTTGATAGATTAGTTTCTCGACTGCAAATATACATCCGTTCCCACTGAACACCAAATACCACATTTGTGGTATTTTTCCACCCCTGTTCTATACCTACCTTTGCGGACATGGGAACATATATTCTGGCCGACAATCAAGACGTCACCCGAGCCGGTATCAACGCTTTGCTGACCGAGACCCGCCTCGTAGACCGGATCGTTGAGGCCGGCAACCGCAAGGAGTTGCAGGACAAGCTCCGCTTGTACCCCTCTGCCATCGTTATTCTGGACTATACCCTCTTCGACTTTGTTTCCTTGCAACAGATGCTCATCATTAAGGAGAAAGCCCATGATTCCTCATGGCTCCTTTTCAGCGACGACTTGGCCGAACGTTTTCTCCGCCAGTTACTCGTGGCCGACCCCACTTTCAGCGTCGTCATGAAACATGACTCCCGCGAAGAGATACTCTCTGCCCTGCAAAACGTCACTTTCCGCAAAACCTATCATTGCGAGTTCGCCACCCACGTCCTGCGTCAGGCCGCTCTGGCCGGTTCGCCTACTGTGCTGGCAGCGCTCCTCACCCCTTCCGAACGCACCGTCCTCGGAGAGATTGCCCGCGGGAAGACCACCAAAGAAATAGCTTTCGAGAAAAACCTCAGTTTCCACACCATCAATTCCCACCGCAAGAATATCTTCCGCAAGCTCGAAGTCAATAACGTTCAGGAAGCCGTTAAGTACGCCATTCGGGCAGGAATATCCGATGTCGCAGACTACGCCATTTGATACGGGAGAAAACCCTATCTTTGCGGCGGAGTTATGAGAACTTTTGCAAAACTGATCAGCGCACTCTTTCACCCGCTCCTAATGCTCACCTATGGAGTGGGGATTGCTCTTTATTGCACTCACCTCAACGAGCTTACCGCCTCCTTAAAATGCGCCGTCCTCACCCGTATCTTCCTTACCTCGGCGTTGTTTCCCTCTCTTCTTATCGCCCTGCTCATCCATCGGGGTATCGTGGCCGACGCCGAACTGACCAACCGACGTGAACGCTCTGCCCCTTACCTCATCTTCATCCTCGGTTATGCTGTCAGCGCTTTCTATCTGCAGCGTATGCACATGCCCCTCTGGATCGTCACAGGGATAGCCGGCTGTGCCGCCGCCCTCGTCATAGCCCTCGTCATCAACCTCTTTTGGAAGATTAGCGCTCACAGTATCGGCATTGGCGGGCTTCTCGGAAGTGTCCTCGGTGTCACCGCCATCCTCGGCATTGACCCTACGCCGGCATTCATCATCCTCATTCTGGCCGCCGGACTGGTCGGCGTTTCCCGACTGTACCTCGGCCGACATACCCCTCTCCAAGTCTATGCCGGCTTCCTCCTCGGGCTGTTTACCGTCTCCGGACTACTCACCGCCCTGCACCGTTTCTTCTACCATTAGGAAATGCCCCTTCCCCCTCTCATGCGCCGTCTGGCGGGCGAAACCGCCCTCTATGGGCTTCCCGGTATTGTTGGGCGTTTTCTCAATTGGTTACTCGTACCCCTGTATGTCCGTGTCTTACCCGGCGCTGCCGATTTCGGCGTCTATACCAACCTGTACGGCTGGACAGCCCTCCTCCTCGTCATCCTGACCTACGGCATGGAGACAGGCTTCTTCCGTTTTATCAACAAGGACGATGTCATCCAACCTATGCGCGTCTACGCCACCACCCTCTGGGCGCTCGTCGGTACCTCCACCCTCTTCATCATCCTTGCCCTGACCAATGTCCGATACATCGCCGACCTCCTCGGCTATGGAGAACACCCCGATTATGTAGCCCTGCTGATTCTCGTCGTCGCCCTCGATGCCATCAGCGCTATCCCCTTCGCTTACTTGCGCTACCGCCGGAAAGCACTGCGTTTTGCCCTCTTGCGTACCCTGAGTATCGCCCTCAATATAGTCCTCAATCTCATCTTCTTCCTACTCTTGCCATCCCCCGGATACGGCGTAGGTTACATCTTTCTGGCCAACCTCATTACCACCCTCGTCACCCTGCTGCTGCTCCTGCCTCAGATACTCCCCGCCTGCCGGTATCCCCTCGATTTGAAATTACTGCGGCGAATGCTCGCTTACACTGTCCCCATCCTCTTCCTCGGCATCGCCGGCATCTTCAATCAGGCCGCAGACAAGATACTCTTCCCCATGCTCTTCGCCGACAAAGCCCAAGCCGCCGAACAGTTGGGCATCTACGGCGCCTGTTTCAAGATCGCAGCCGTCATGGTCATGTTCACCCAAGCTTTCCGTTACGCCTACGAACCCCTCATCTTCGCCTGCCGGACAACCGTTCCCACTCCTGTTTCTACGACCGGCGATACCTCATCCGGTTCCACGACTAACCGTACAACCGCCGTTCCGACGGGGGGGGCAGCTGTGGATGCCATGAAGTACTTCATTTACGCCGCTCTGTTCCTTTTCCTGTTCGTCACCCTCTATATAGACTTGTGGAAACACCTCATCACCCCCGCCTATTATTCAGGGCTACGTATCATCCCCATTGTCCTTCTCGGTGAGATACTTTTCGGTATTTACTTTAATCTTTCTTTCTGGTACAAGCTCACCGATCGCACCTATTGGGGCGCCATCATCTCCGCCATCGGCTGTACGGCCACCGTAGCCATTATCATCCTCTTTGCGCCGAAGTACGGATTCATCGCCTGTGCTTGGGCAACCCCTGTCTCCAACGGC
>JAITAD010000090.1 GCA_031284275.1 Tannerellaceae bacterium | reverse complement strand
GACAACGACTACGGCAACGGCGCACCCCTCCGCCAGCAAGTCTGGAAAACCGCATCGCAACAGTTTCAAACAGAGGAGGCCTCCTGTCGGCTTGATGCGTTCGGTAACGCCGTCTTCCGTATTCCTTACAGGCTGCCTGCGGGGAATATGTATGTCCTGACCTGCACCTTGCGGCCATCGGGGGTGGTTCATCTGGCTGTCCGGTATGATGCCGCTGCCGAAGGTACGCCCACGCTGCCCCGTATCGGCCTACGCTTCCGCCTGCCGGAAACACTGAACGAGGTGGAATATTTCGGGCGCGGGCCTGAAGAGAACTATCCCGACCGTTGCGCGGGGACTCCCATCGGCCTTTACCACACCACCGCCGAACAACTTTATTTCCCTTACGTACGTCCACAAGAGAACGGCCATCACAGCGACACGCGCCGTCTGCGGCTCTCGGCCGCCGAAAGCAGGCTTTCCCTGATCATCCTATCCGACACGCTTTTTGGGTTTAACGCCTTACGTAATGCCATTGAAGATTTTGACTCCGAGGAGGCCGTTCACCGCCCCTATCAGTGGAACAACTTCTCGCCCCAAGAGATAGCCGAACACGACGAAGCGGCCGCCAGAAACGTCCTCCGCCGGCAAACGCATATCGACGACGTTTCTCCCCGCCCTTTTGTAGAGGTTTGTCTTGACCATCACCACCAAGGACTGGGCGGAAACGACAGTTGGGGCGCTCTGCCCGAACCGCCCTATCGGATATCGGCTATGGAGGCGTATAACTTTTCCTTTACGCTCATCCCTGACATTTAACATATTTTTCGGTAGGGGGGGGGGGGTAAAAAGCGTTTGCGGTACTCCGTGGGCGTGAGTCCCGTTTTGAGCTTGAAAATGCGGTTGAAATGCGACAGGGTATTAAAACCACATTCGAGGCCAACTTGCGCTACATCGTACGAACTGCCGATAAGGAGCTTGCAGGCGTGCCCCACCCGTAGGTCTTGCAGATATTCCACGAAAGGTTTGCCTGCTTTCCCCTTGAAGTAACGCGAAAAGGCGGAGGCGTTCATGGAAACCATGGCGGCGATGTCGTCCAATCGAAGAGGATGGGTATGATGCTGTCTGAGGTATGCAAGGATTTTATTCAGACGTCGGTCGGCAAAAGCAGGCAGTTCGTAACAGTAATATGAGCTGGCCAGAGGGCGCACCGTCGGGCAGGCCGCCATTTGGTTCAGGAGCAGCAACAGGTGGACGATACGCTCCAAGCCTGTGCAGTCCGGCAACTCCTCTATCTTCCGTATCAGTGTAGGGTCTACCGGCGAGGTGAAATGCAGTCCGCGGGCGGCATTGGCCAGCAACCGCCCTATGGCGGACATGTCGGCATACTTATCCATGGCGTGTGACATGAAGTCGCTCTCGAACTGGATAATCACGCCTGTAGTACGCTCGCTGCTTTCGGGGAGGTAATATTCCGGTGCGCTCTGCATGTAATGGGGGATGTTGTGTCCCAAAAGTATCAAATCGCCGGAAGTGAAAGGTTCCATGCTGTCGGCCACGAAGCGATCACCCCGCCCTTCCTTGACGAATATGATTTCGTACTCGGGGTGGAAATGCCATGTATAAGTGAAACGCCCGTAGTTATAGCGGCGAGCAATGACGGGGAAACGTTCGCTTATCGTCAGCTGTTCGTGCATCATGGTACTCTTCATACCACAATTATGTTACACAATCTGCCATAGGCGCAAAGATAGGATTATATCCTGCAAAAATAGTATGCAAGCTCGATTGTCTGCCCCCGTAGCTTTGCCTCGAAGTTTAATGCTAACCAATTTATAATATTATTATGAAGAAAACACATCAGAGTAGCCTATTGGGCTTATTGGGCCTGCTTCTGCTATTCCCCGCCTTGGCGTGGGGGCAGACGAAGACGGTCACCGGCATCGTAAAAGATGCTTCGGGAGAATCTATCATCGGGGCAAGCGTACTGGAAACGGGTACCACTAACGGTACCATCACGGGGCTTGACGGTGACTTTACCTTGACGGTATCACCTTCGGCAACGCTGACGATTTCCTACGTCGGTTATGTGACACAAGTAGTGGACGTAAGCGGAAGAAACCACTTCGACATCCTTCTCAAAGACGACTCCAAGGCGTTGGAAGAGGTCGTCGTGATCGGTTACGGCGTACAACGCAAGGAAGCCGTAACGGGTTCGGTGGCATCAATGGCCGGTAAAGAATTGTTGGCTGTGCCGGCGGGTAACGTATCACAAGCCTTGCAAGGGCGTGTAGCAGGTGTGGATATGAGCCAAACGTCATCACGTCCGGGGGCTGAGATGCGTATCCGTATCCGTGGTACCCGTTCGTTGAGCGCAGACAACGATCCGCTGATTGTATTGGACGGTATTCCTTTCATGGGAAGCCTGTCGGACATCAACCCAAGCGTTATCAAGAGTGTGGACATCTTGAAAGACGCCTCTGCAACGGCTATCTACGGTTCGCGTGGCGCCAACGGCGTGGTGTTGGTAACGACACATAAGGGAGAGGCAGGGGTCGGTAAACGCTCGCAAGTGAGTTATAACGGTTACCACGGATGGAAAACTCTTTTCGCCCCTTTCCCTATGATGGGTACAGACGAATACATTGCTTTCAAAGAAGCGGCCGGCAAAAACGGTTCGAGTTATGGGTTAGACCAAGTCAGTGCAGATGAGGATCCTTCAGGTCAGACAGAGACCGATTGGCAGGATCTAATGTTCCAGAGCGGTATGGTAACCAGCCACGATTTGGCTGTTTCCAATGCCATGGAAAAAGGCGCTTACAGCTTCAGCACAGGTTATTACAAGGAAGAAACAGTTCTACCGGGACAAGACTTTTCACGCTTGTCGTTGCGAGGTAGTTTCGACCAAGGTATCGGTAGGGTGAAGTTGGGTGTTGCCACTCAGAGTTCGTATGGGATCACCAATGGGAGTGTTAATAACCCCATGGGACCCCTTCTCTCTCTATCTCCACTGATCAAACCTTACGATGATAAGGGTAACTTGAAAGAAATCGTTTCAGTGTCAGCGTTCCCCCATATCAACCCGTTATTGTTAGAAGAAGAGCTTGAATCGGGTAAGTCAATAGACCAACGTAAGACCTTTGCTTCCTACAACTCGCTTTATGGAGAGGTAGATATCTGGGGCGGCCTGAAATATCGCATGAATGTCGGGCTGAACTATCGCCGAAGCGATTATGGCAACTTCGTGGGTCGTGGATCTGTATTCAAAGGGGCGGACACCGGTGGCGGATCAGTGGCTTACGTAGAAAATACGTTACAAACGAATTGGGCAGTGGAAAATCTGCTGTACTACGACAAGGTGTTTGCTGATAAACACATCCTCAACGTAGTGGCGATGTATTCGGCGGAACAAACAGAATACGAAGCATCCCGGATGGATGCCACCGATATTCCGGCCGATTACATGCAGTACCACAATCTGGGATTGGCGTTGGGAGACAAACTGATCAACTCGGAACACCAGAAGTATTGGCAACGAGGATTGGTGTCGTATATGGGACGTGCATCCTATAACTACGATAACCGCTACATGCTGAGCGCTACGGTGCGGCACGACGAAGCTTCGGTATTGGCTCAAGGTTATCAGGGACACACCTATCCGGCCGTATCCGTAGGTTGGAATATCAAGAGTGAACCGTTCATGAAAAGCGTTCATGCGATTGACCTACTGAAGTTGCGCGTGGGTTATGGTGAAACGTCCAATCAGGCCGTTTCGCCTTATGCTACCGCCGGTGGGCTGGGTGTCAATTATTACAACTTCGGCTTGGGGGGAACCTCCAATCAATATGGATACTACGTCAATACATTACCTAACAATCGTTTGGGTTGGGAATATTCCACGACGTGGAACTTCGGAGTGGACTTCCGCTTGTTTGGGAACATCCTCACGGGTTCTCTGGAATACTACACCCAGAACACGCACGACATCCTACAGCAGCTGTCTCTGCCACCCACGGCAGGAGTGGACGGATCCTATTGGGCTAACGTGGGGCGGACTCGCAACCAAGGGTTAGAGTTCTCGGCCAATGCCGCCATCATTCGGAACTTGAATGGTTGGAGTTGGGACGTGGGAGTCAATCTCTACGGTAACCGGAATGAGATTGTGCAGCTGGCTTCCGGCAGAGATAGAGACATTGATAATGGTTGGTTTGTGGGTTCTCCCATTGATGTTATCTATGACTATAAAAAAATTGGTGTCTGGCAAGAGAATGACCCTATGGGCGAGGTGACGGATTTCGAAGGTGAAAATGGCAAGACCGGTATGATTAAGGTAGAATACACCGGAGAATACGATGCCAATGGTAAGCCCGTACGGCGGATAAACGATGAAGACAAGCAAATATTAGGACATATCGCTCCCGACTTGCAAGGGGGCTTTAACACCCGCTTAGCTTACAAAAACATTGATCTGACTATCGTAGGGGCGTTCCAAGCAGGTGGTATGCTCGTCAGTTCCCTATATGCGCCGTGGAGTTACCGCAACACACTGAACGGTCGTTGGAACAACGTGAGCATCAATTATTGGACACCCGAAAATAAGAGTAACGATGCCCCAGGCCCCAATTTGATTATCACAGGAGACAACCTCAAATATTCTGCAACCCTCGCCTACTTCGATGCTTCATATCTGAAGTTCCGCACCATCACTTTGGGTTACAACTTTGATGGCAGTTGGTTGGAAAAGGCAGGTATCTCAAGTGCCCGCATCTATGCAACAGTACAGAACCCATTCGTGCTATTTGCCCCTTATACCGATTTCAGCGGTATGGATCCTGAAACTAACTCCGGTTCCCGCGAAAACCAGTCTGTGGCCAGTAGTTCTACGCAACCCGAACGGCAATTGACCGTGGCCTACAACACACCTGCAACCCGTAACTACCTGTTGGGGTTAAGCGTGACATTCTAAAAAGGATTTGCAATCATCGTAAAAAGAAAAATCAGTATGAAAAAGACATATTTCTACGGACTTATGGGTGCCTTAGCCCTACTCTCGGCCTCATGTTCCGATGTGTTGAACGAACAACCTCGTTCCAACCTAACACCTGATTTCTTTCGTACCCGACAAGGCATAGAAGGTGGTTTGACAGCTGTCTATTCCCACATGCGTTATTTCTACGGACCAGTGGGTAACCTATATCGAGGGACGGTAGGTACTGACGAGTGTACATGGGGAAATTCTCAAGATGGAGGAGGGAAGGACATCGATACCTATGGGACGGCTATTACACCACAGACTCCGACCCTATCTGACATCTGGAATCGTTCTTTCACCTACATCAATACATGTAACGGAATTATCTCCATCGGACAAGAAAACCATATGGCCCCATCTCTGTTGGCAGAGGCAAAATTCTTCCGAGCGCATGATTATTTCCTATTAGTTCAAAATTACGGTGGTGTACCGTTGGATCTGGGAGCCGGTCCATTGGCATTCAATACTTCTCCAGTTCGTACCTCTCAACGCAATAGCGTGCCGGAAGTATATGCGGTAATTTTGCAGGATCTTGAGGAGGCAGTAACGGAACTTCCGGAAATGCCTCGCCTGACGGGTTCAGTAACCAAGACAGCAGCTCGTTTCTTTTTGTCAAAAGCTTACCTGACGTACGCGTGGTGGCTGAAACGTAATTCCATGCACGACCCCAAAGGTAAATCACCCGAAACGTACTACCAGCAAGCATACGACGTAGCGATGGAGGCAATCAACAACCCCGGTATATTCGGGCTGATGGAAACGTTCTACGACGTAAATCTGGCTGCTAACGATCGGAACAAGGAAATCATTCTGTATGCCGACCATAACGAAGATCCGACATTCAGCGAAAGCGGAAATCCTACTTACACAGATACCGGGAGCAAGGAGCAAGGCATGAAAGAAAACCGGTCCAACTTTGCCATCACATGTAACTTCGAGCAAGCTGCCGGAGGTGTAGTCAAAGACGTTATCCGCCGCCTTGCTACCCAAGACTTGGGACGCCCATGGACACGTGTAGCACCGACCTCTGGCGCCTTGCTGAACACCTTTGCCGACAAGATGTACGATTCCCGATACGATGGGACATTTGTGACGACCTACTATGCCAATTGGAATGAACGAGGAGATGCCGATGAAACCAAAGAGGGCGCCAATAACATGACTCTCCGCCCCGGTGACGTGGCATGGAAGTTCTTGGACGATGACACGGAACTCCCCAATTTGACCCTTGTAGGTGACGGTTACAGCCTTCCCGACAAACCGTATGCAGTGTGGACACCATCCACAATCAATCGCGTGCGTTACCCTGGACTTTGGAAGTTTGGCCCTGACCGCGCGGACAAGGCAGGAGCTTTCAACGCTCCCTCCACTCGCCCGTTCCCTATCGCCAAATTCTCCGAACTGTATTTCCTTGCGGCAGAGGCTGCCGTACAGGGGGCAGTCACGCAACCGGGTTTTGGTGCACGGGAATTGGTGAACGTCATTCGTGCGCGCGCAGGGAAATGGCGTTGGGACAACAACAATCATACAGAGAAACAAGCTGATTATAGTGCAGAGATGGTTACAACAACTCCGGTAGAGATTACGATAGACTATATTCTCGCAGAACGTTCTCGCGAATTGTTTGCCGAAGGGGGACGGTGGTATGATCTGGTTCGTACGGGCAAATTAAAGGAACTTGCCGGTAAGTATTACATTTGCGAAGTAACTCCTGCTGTTGAACCCGTTGCCAGCGAACATACGCGTAATATTCAGGATCATCACTACCTGCGCCCCATACCGCAAAGTCAGCTGGACGGTATGGAGGTGGAGCAACTTGACAAGGATAACTATCAGAATCCCGGGTATAATTAACTGACCAACAGAAAATAATGAGCGGGCTGCTACAAGGATGTGGCAGCCCGCTCTTTGTTATGCCCATATCTTTGGTTGTGGTTGTTCGGCTTTTTAGGGATGGTTATTTTGAGCGGTTTTGAGTCAAGCAGCGGTTTAACTATGGGGTGTAGCCATTTATCGGGTGGATTGTTCTCGGTTGCGGATTTCGACACGGCGGATTTTACCGCTGATGGTCTTGGGGAGTTCGTCGACGAACTCGATAAGACGGGGGTATTTGTAGGGGGCGGTGACGTGTTTGACGTGTTCTTGCAACTCATGAATAAGGTCGTCACCGACCTTGTCTTTATAAGAGGCGGAGAGGACGATGGTGGCTTTGACGATTTGTCCGCGTATGTCGTCAGGGACACCGGTGATGGCACATTCCACGACGGCAGGATGGGTCATGAGGGCACTCTCGACTTCGAAAGGGCCGATGCGGTAACCGGAACTTTTGATAACGTCGTCGGTACGGCCAACATACCAGAAATAACCGTCCTCATCCCGCCAAGCGACGTCTCCGGTATGGTAGACATCGTCATACCATGTAGAACGGGTCAAATCGGGGTCGCGATAGTATTCCTTGAAGACACCGAGGCGTTTACGGTGGGTACGGACGACGATTTCACCCTGCTCGCCGTCTTCGGCACGGGAACCGTCGGGGCGGATGAGGTCAATGTCGTACTGCGGATTGGGTTGCCCCATAGAGCCGGGTTTAGGTTTCATCCATGGGAAAGTAGCAATGGTGAGGGTGGTCTCGGTCTGTCCGAAACCTTCCATGAGCTTGATACCTGTGAGACGGAGGAAAGTCTCGTAAACGGCAGGGTTGAGGGCTTCGCCGGCGATGGTACAGTAGCGAAGGGAGGCAAGGTCGTAACGGGTAAGGTCTTCGCGGATGAGATAACGGAAGATGGTGGGGGGCGCACAGAGGGAGGTGATACGGTACTGCTGTATCTTTTGGAGGATATCGGCGGGGTTGAACTTCTCGTGGTCGTAGACAAAGACGGTAGCGCCGGCGATCCACTGCCCATAGAGCTTCCCCCAGACGGCTTTTCCCCAACCGGTATCGGCAATGGTGAGGTGGAGGCTGTCGGGGCGAAGATTGTGCCAGAAACTTCCGGTGGTGATATGGGCAAGGGGATAGGTGTAGTCGTGGGCGACCATCTTGGGATTACCGGTGGTGCCGGAAGTGAAGTACATGATGGAGGTATCGGCGTTCTCGTTGGTATGAGAGGGACGATGGAACGGTGGGGCGGAGGCGATACCTTCGTGGAGGTCATGAAAACCCGAGGGAACGGATGGACCAATGGAGACGAGGGTTTGCAAGGATGGAGAAACGGAGGCGGAGGCACTGACTTGGGTGAGGACATTGTCGTCACCGGTGCAGATGATCATCTTGATATCGGCAGCATTGTTACGGTAGATGATGTCTTTGGTGGTGAGAAGGTGTGTAGCGGGGATGACGATGGCGCCGAGTTTATGCAGGGCAACGATGGTATACCAGAACTCCTGCCGGCGTTTGAGGATGATCATGACTTTGTCGCCATGCCCGATACCGAGGGATTGGAGAAAGGAAGCTGTACGGTCGCTGAGGTCTTTGATTTGGGCAAAAGAGAAATCGCGGTGTTCGCCGGCATCGTTAGTCCAACAGAGGGCACGCTTGGCAGGGTCGGCTTCGGCCCATGCATCAACAACATCATAAGCGAAATTGAACTTCTCAGGGATATTTACTTTGAAGTTTTGACAAAAGTCTTCCTGCGAAGTATAGCAGGTTTGTGTAACAAAGCGTTCTAACATGTTTTTTTAGGAATAAGGGTGACGTAAAGTTGTGTGTTTTCAGTATGGGTAACTTCTACAGGAGCGCCGGATTCGATGAATCCGGACTCGGAAATGGCATCGTAGTATTGGTCGTCGATGATGACCTTTCCGGAGGGGCGCAGTGAGGTAGCAGCCGTTCCCGA
Source organism: Tannerellaceae bacterium (assembly GCA_031284275.1). The sequence goes on along the minus strand of JAITAD010000090.1, from coordinate 14,372 downwards.
CCGTCCTTTCAGATGTTCGGGCGCTACTTCGGCCACGGTGGTGTCGATTTCCGTGTCAAGGGCTATCCGTCGGAAAGCGCCTCTCCCCTGCCCTATCCGGTGAGAGAGCCAAAGCATAAGCAGGAAACCGCCGCCGAGACCCAAAAGGACGGTCATGGCGGCACGGGAGGTGTCGGGGGTGGTGACACCGTCAAAGTCAAAATTGTCGTTGTCGAGGAGGCTTGTCGTCAGACCTGTCACAATGCAAAGAATACCGGCCAATCCCGGCAGAAATGTTCCCGGAATAACAAAAAGTTCGACGGCGATGAGCAGCAGGCCGACGATGAAGAGGAGTATCTCCCAATTGGCAGCCAATCCGTCGAGATAGAGAGGGGCAAAATAGCATACGGCAGCAGCCAAAGCAGCCATAGAAGGAAAACCCATGCCGGGGGTCTGCAATTCGAAATAGATACCTCCGATGATAATCAGGATGAGGATGGATTGGAGGGCAGGATTGAGAAGGAACCCTTTGAGGTCGTCGTACCATGAGGGGGAATAGGTTTGCAACTCGTAGTCTTCCAGACCGAGATAACGTTCGACAACTTCTTCCTTTGTTTCGGCAATACCTTCGCAAAAATGCCACTGTATGGCTTCTTCTGCCGTCAGGGTGAGGACACGCCCTGAGTCCACAAGCCCCGGGACGACGGTTCGTTCGTCCACCATCGCTTCGGCTATCAGGGGGTCGCGCAACCAACGTCCGGAGGAGTCACGCCCGTGTGCTTCGGAGGTGGCACGCATCATGGCGCGCATGTAGGATTGGTATTTGTCGGGGAGTATCTCACCCTTGTTATCCACCACGGAGGCTGCCCCGATACCTGCGCCCTTACGCATGTAGATGGCTTTACAGGCGACGGATATCAGTGCGCCGGCGGAAGCGGCGTTGTTGTCGATGAAAGCATAGACGGGTATGGGGCTGTAGAGAATGGCCGTTCGCATGGAGTCGGCGGCATCCAGCAGGCCTCCATAGGTATTGAGATGCAAAATGACGGCAGCGGCATTTTGACGCCGAGCTTCGGCGAGGCCTCCGGAGAGGTAGAGTTGGGTGGTAGGGCTGATATCTTTCTTGATGTCTATGACGTACACCAAATCCTTCGCTTCAGCAGAAAGCACAGGGATGGTCAAGGCAACGGTCAGCCGAATCAATAGTTTTGCGAAAATCTTTCTTCCCTGCATCGTATTTGGTATGTTTGCACTTGTACGTAGCGCAAAGGAACAAAAAATAGACATGGATATACTGCATTACACTTTCTTTCAACACGCTCTTGCGGGAAGCTTCCTGACGAGTATCGCTTGCGGGTTAGTGGGGACTTACGTGGTCGCCCGCCGTCAGGCTTTTATCTGCGGGGGGGTGACACACGCCTCGTTCGGCGGGCTTGGGTTGGGTTTCTTTCTCGGTATCAATCCGGTATGGACGGCGTTGGGTTTTGCTCTCGTCTCGGCCTGCGGAGTCGAATGGGCAGGACATCGTAACCTGTTGCGGGAAGACTCGGCTATCGCCGCCTTATGGTCGCTGGGCATGGCGATAGGTGCGCTTTTTCTTTTCCTCACGCCGGGCTATGCGCCTAACCTCTCGGCATATCTCTTTGGGAGTATCCTCACCATTACGACCACCGACCTGTACCTCTCGGCAACGACAGCAGGTATCCTTGTCGCCGCAGCCGCCGCTTACCACCGTCCGGTAATGTATACGGCTTTCGATGCCGACTTCGCACGCACGCGAAACATCCCCGTAACCCGTATCCATTACGCCCTTGCGGCACTGACGGCGCTGACGGTAGTCCTGTCGATTCGTCTGGTGGGTATCATGCTGTTGCTCTCGCTGCTGACACTTCCTCCTTCAACGCTTAACCTCTTCACTGCCGACTACCGCCGTATTGCTTTGGGGAGCATCGCCCTGTCGTTCTTCGCCTCGGTTCTCGGACTCGCCCTGTCGGTCGTCCTCAACATCCCTTCCGGAGCAGGTATCACGCTGACACTGGCAGGGGTCTTCCTCATCGCCAAGTTCACCCTGCCTTTTTGGCGGTGAGGACGGCATTACGGGCTTGCTTCTCGGTCTCCACAAGCAGGGGGCGTAACGCCTCAAGGTTCTCCTCCGCTTGCACGATGCTCGGACGGAGTCGTTCGCGCTGTTCGTTCCGCGCGGAAGCGTATTCGGCGCGCAACACGTCAAGACGTGCCTCCAACTCGGATGCCTGCCGGCAAAGGGACAAGTATTTCGTGTAGAGGTTACGAGCCTCGGCATTGGGTATCTCGTCAAGGGTATAGAAAATGACATCTCGACTGACGACAAACTCAAAGTCTCGCTTAACGGCAGATACGTCGTCAAGCGGGTCTTCATGCGCCAAAGCCACGAGGGGAGTGTAGTCAGCCCCTTCTACCCATGTATCCCGAATGGATCTCACCATGGCACGTTGCCGCTTGTCCTGCATATCACCGCTCTCAACACGCTCACGCTCCCCATTGACAACGAAAAGGTATACACACACCTTATCCTCAGGTTGAAAACGGTCGGAGACGAACCAACCCAAGTGTTTGAACTCGTCGAAGACGATCATGTAGTCGTTGTAAATAGAGTTGTAGGGCATTCCCAATTGCTCGGGAGCAAGGTAGTTGTTGGTCGCCGTGTTATAACGCGTGACGAAAAGGTCGTAGCCGCCGAGTGAACCTTCGGCAGTGGAGGCATAGTAAAGGGTGATGCCGTCAGATAGGACAAAAGGGTAATTGCTGTCCGTACCATTATTGACGGTTTCGGGAAGGAGCTTTTCATCGCCCCAACTGCTGAGCAACTTGGACTGGGCATAGATACGGTAATGTCCGTCCGTCTGCTGTGCGTAGAAAACTTTGTCGCCGCGTTGGTTCATGCAGACCATCGAAACGTCGTCGGCCGGCGTTTCGGCAAAGAAACGTTCTGCCGGCATGATCGTTCCGTTTTCCTTGCTGAGGGTGTAAACATGGATAAAGTCGTCTTTATCGGTGACTATGCTGTCAATAACCTGTACCCGTTCGACCTTGTCCAACATCCGTCCTGCACGCTCGGCACGTTCTTTCCATTCGACAACGGGATTGGTATCCTGTTTGCGTTTTTCCATCTGGGCGATGTATTCCCCAAAAAGGGCGGCAGCCTGCTCAAAGCGGTAAGAACGGAAATAAATCATCGCCAAATAGCGAAAAGACTCCTGCACCTTCCGTTTGACCCCCACTTCAAAATACTGCTCAGCCCGTTCCCATTCTCCCGTTTCGTAACAGCATACCCCATACCAATGATTGTAAGCGCCGTTACCGGGACTTTGTTTCACCAGTCTCTCGAACGCCGGCTTGGCTTCACCAAACTGTTGCCGGTCGTAGAACTTCTTCGCCTGGTCAAGGCTCTGTCCCTGTGCACCGGCGGAGAACAGCAGCCATGCTACTGCGCAGAAAATTACTCTCTTCATAAAACTGACAAATTGCAAACGACCGCAAAAATAAGGTTTTTCCGCAGGACGGAAAAATGCAAGAGAACGTTGGATTTGTGAAAGATTGCTACTTTTGTGACGCAAAGCAGCCGGAGTTCCGTGGGAACTACGGTGTCGTACAGAAGGTCAAAATCGCAGTAAGATGCTTGGATATCAGTTTGATAAAGGGCAGAGAAAACACCTCAAAAACAATGAGGAAAAGTGCATGACTATGCCGCTGTCGGGTAGCTTTTCGAGGTTACATGCGGTTCTGCAAGAAAGAAATTACCGTAGTTCCCACGGAACTATGGTGTTTTTTTATTCACCTATAAATCATAAATTATGTCAAAATCGTTGAGGTTGTTTGGCTTGGGATTGGTGGCTGCTGCCATGTGTTTCCCGAGTAACCTGCCGGCGCAGTCGTCGGGAGGGAAGTTAACGGGTACGGTAGAGGATGAATTTGGCCCTGTTGTCGGGGCAGCCCTTCTGGTAAAAGGGACTACGAACGGGACGATCACGGACTTGGACGGGAACTTCGTTCTGGAAGGAGTGAAAACGGGAGATGTAGTTCAGGTATCCTATGTGGGGTACATGCCGCAGACAATCACCCTCTCCGGACAGGCATCGTTGGCGATTACATTAGCAGAGGACTCGCAGGCGTTGGACGAAGTGGTGGTAACAGCCTTAGGCATCAAGCGGGAAAAGAAAGCGTTGGGCTACGCCATGCAGGAAGTGAAAGGCGATAAGCTGACGGAAACCCGTGACGCCAACGTGGCCAACGCTTTGGCCGGTAAAGTGGCGGGGGTGCAAATCCGCCAAAACGGTACGGGGGTCGGCGGTTCAACCAAGATCCTTATCCGCGGTAACAACTCCATCGCCGGCAACAACCAGCCGCTGATTGTGGTGGACGGTGTGCCTATCGACAACTTCAGCGGGCAGACAAGTTCTCTCGAGGGAAACAGCAGCATAGACAAGGGGTCGGGTATCTCGGATATCTCGCCCGATGACATCGAAAGCATGTCTGTGTTGAAAGGCCCTGCTGCTGCGGCATTGTACGGCAGCCGTGCAGGTAACGGGGTCGTGATGATCACCACCAAGAAAGGTGGAACGAACAAAGGAATTGGGATTGCTTTCAACAGCAACCTGACCTTTGAGAACCCGATGCAGACGCCGGAATACCAAAATGTATACGGACAAGGCACCAATGGAATCTTTGACGGCAAGCTGTTGGGTAGTTGGGGGGCGAAGATGGACGGCGAGTCGGTTATCACAGCTTTGGGGGATTTGCCTTACTCTGCCCGTGACAACAACGTCTACAAAGACTTCATGCGGACAGGGAATAGTTGGACGAACAGTTTGGATATCAGCAAGAGCACGGAAGACATGACGTTCCGCGCCGCCGTGACCCGTCTGGACAACAAGGCGGTCCTTCCCAACAGCGGGATGGACAGGACGTCCATCACATTGCGTTCGACGGCGAAGTTGGCTAAATGGCTTTCTACAGATATCAAAATTAACTATGTGAACCAGAATGCGAAGAACCGCATCGCTGTGGCGGCCGACCCAAACAACATCTTCTACGAAAGCCTGCTCATGCCCCGCAGCATCGCCTATTCCGACTTTCTTCCTTTTGAGGCGAGCAATTGGAAACGTGAAGACGGCAAGCCTGCTGCCTATATATTTACTCACGAAGCGAGACCGCATAACCCCTATTGGTCGGCCTACCGTAACGGGAACAGTGACAAGCGTGACCGCTACATCAGTCTGGCCGCATTGGACTTCACTTTCGCCAAATGGATCAGCTTGAAATTACGTACGGGGATGGACAATTACACCTCAGTATATGACAATATTCGTGCAACGGGCAACCCTTATTGGGAAAGCAATGGCAGTTTTCGCACTCAGACAGAACGGTTCAAGGAAATCAACACCGACTTCCTGCTCACCGCTCAGGGAAATTGGGGACGTTTCGGACTTGTGGGAACAGCCGGAGGGAACATCATGTACCGCTCTACGTCGCTGAACAACGACTTCTCCGGTGAATTGGTCATCCCTGATTTCTACGCCATCGCTAACGGAAATGCACACAGTGCAGACTATTGGAAGAGTCGCAAGCAAATCAACTCTCTCTATGCTACGGCTTCGCTGGCGTGGGACAATGCATTGTATCTGGACTTAACGGCGCGCAATGACTGGTCATCAACGTTGCCGAAGGAAAACAACTCCTACTTCTATCCCTCAGTGGGCGGTAGCTGGGTATTCTCTCAAACGTTAAATCAGGCGGGGAAAGACTTGGGACCACTGACGTTTGGGAAAGTGCGGGTGTCGTGGGCAGAAGTCGGTAACGACACCGAACCCTATCAGCTCGTAGACTATTACAACATCAATTACATCATCAAGGACGGTATCTTCACCGCCGGAAGCGCAAATTACATGACCAACCCGAACCTCAAGAGCGAGTCTATCCGCTCGTGGGAACTTGGGTTGGAACTGCGGGGCTTTAATAACCGTTTGGGGTTAGACGTTTCCTACTACAAAAAGAACGCTTTCGACCAGATATTGAAAATATCCGTACCTGCCGCTACGGGGTACCAATACAAGATTGTCAATGCCGGTAACATCCAGAACCAAGGGTGGGAAATAGCCCTGAACGGTACACCCGTACAGACAAAAGATTTCACGTGGAACACGCTGCTCAACTGGTCGCAGAATACTAACAAAATCATCAAACTGACCGATGACACGAAGCGACAGGTGCTGAGTGACGGGACAGGTATCAGTAATATGCTCATTGTGGCCGAAGAAGGAGGCGCTTTCGGGGATCTCTATGGCTATGCCTACGAACGAGACGAAGAAACTAACGTAATCAAGGTAGGTGACGATGGTCTGCCCATCAAAACCAACGATTGGAAAAAGTTGGGTAACAACCAACCTGACTGGATGCTGGGGTGGTCTAATGACTTCTCGTACAAGAGCTTCTTCCTGAGCTTCCTTGTAGACCTCAACTTTGGCGGTAACGTCTACATGGGATCCATCCAGACAGGTACCCGTTACGGGAACCTTGCCCTGACATTGGACGGACGAGAAGATGGCTTGGTTTTTCCCGGTGTTCTGAAAAACGGTGATCCCAATGAACAGAAAGTTTCTGCCCAGGCTTATTGGAACGGTCTCTCCGGCATAACGGAAGCGTTTATCTACGATGCTACGAACGCCCGCCTGCGGGAAGTCAGTTTCGGGTACACGTTGCCGAAAACACTGCTGGCAAAGACGCCTTTCATAAGCCTGAAAGCCAGTTTGGTCGCGCGTAACGTGCTGATGCTTTACAGCAAAACGGAAGGTTTTGATCCCGAAGCGGGATTCAGTAATAGCAGCAGCACGCAGGGCTATGAGTTCGGTTCGATGCCGACAATGCGCAGCCTTGGGGTAAACATCAGTGTAGTATTCTAAAAAATAAAGAACATGAAAACGACAATAAAATTATTGATTGTGTGCTGTTCGCTTTGTTTGCCGGCACTGACAGGTTGCGACCTGACTGTGTTGAACGAGAATCCGAATCAGCCGGGCCCCGATGTAGCGTATAACTTCGATGACGCTCGTTTGGCTGGCGCTTTTCGAGGAACGCTGCCAGTGATGGATGGGGATGATGAACAGCGCATCAAGTCTCTCAACATTGATTTCCACGCCCAGATGCTCGACGGTGGAGGGTACGACATCAAGAACTATTTTTCTAACGACGAGTGGAATCAACGCATGTACCGTAGGGTACAGTCTGCCGTTGCAGGGTTGAACATCGTTATCCGTAATCTCACTCCCAAGGGTGACGAATACGCCAAATCACTCGCCGTGGCCAAGATATGGCGGGTCTACGTCCAATCAATAGGTGTGGATTACTTCGGACCCATTCCTTTCGCTTCCTACACCGTGGCCGAAGATAATCCACCCTACAAGTCGGTACAAGACAACTATACCGAGTTCTTCAAGGAACTCAGTGAAGCCATCGTTCTCTTGGACACTGAGGACTCCGAACCCATCTTCATGTCCGCCGTTTCCGACATCGTTTTCGGGAATGATATCACCCGATGGAAGCGTTTCGCTGCTTCGCTACACCTCCGTTTGGCCATGCGCCTTTCGGAAGCCGATGAAAACACCTGCAAGACTGAGATAGCCAAGGCCTTGACCGAGGGTGTGATAGAAAGTGCCGATGATAATGCACGCGTACCGCCACGCGCTGATGGTGGTTGGGGAGCAGACTACAATTACACGATGTTCCAAATCGGGTGGAGCGGCCCACTTTCCATGACCGCCTCTTTCGAGAAATTAGTGGAAAATATTGGCGGTATAGCATGGAACGGAAGTATAGTTAACCAACGTGCAGTCTACAATAACCAAGCTGTCGAGAAGAATGTGGATGAGAACTATACCCATCCAACGCATATAGACCCACGTGCCACCCTCATGTTTGACCCGCCTTTTGCCAAACCCGAAACAGGGGGCAACGCTTGGAAAGGACTTCCCGTTGGCCTCTCTGCAAGCGACCGTGCCGAACATGCAGATGAATATGATCGTAATTACTATCCCGAACTTGGTATTCTCTTCAAAGATGAAGTCCCCTACAAGAGCCGGCCTTATGATGTCTTCCTCTACGAAGAAGTATGTTTCCTCAAGGCGGAAGCTTTTCTTCGGGGTTTTGATGCGGGAGATGCCAAGTCAGCCTACGAAGAAGGTGTTCGCGCCTCGTTTGCTACTTGGGGCGTAGCCGATCTGGTGGATGATTATCTCGCCTCCACGGCTAAAAACTTGGCCGGTACAAGTGCTCACTTTGACGATGAAAACGGCGCAGGAAACACGAAATTGGAAAAGATCATCACCCAGAAATATCTTGCGTTGTTCCCTGACATATCCATGGAAGCTTGGAGCGACAAACGCCGCCTCAACTTGCCCCGCATGGATGTGCCCGCTTCCCGTAACGAGTTGCTCTACAACAATAGTGATAAGGATATCCGCAAATCGCAGAACTTTATCAAGCGCGTACAATATCCTCAGAATGAGCAACAAATCAATAAGGAAGAGTATGCTAAAGCTCTGAATCTCCTTGGTGGTATTGATGCCGTTTCCACCCCTATCTGGTGGGATAAAAACAGTAACTACTGCACATCGGCCGAGTAATTCGGACTGCTTTCAACCGCCGCACATGCCCCATTGCATGTGCGGCGGTTTTCTTTTACCCTCATTGCTCTGACAAGGCATGTAAAGGGAATGTCCTTGTAGCGGTTGGGGAAGATAGCGGGTAATTAACAATGATATTGAGGCTTGTTTGGCACAAAAGTTCTAATTTCGCGGCGCAAATCAAGGACACATGGATTTATGAGAACTCTACAAACTCTGTTAGCCTTTGCGTTTCTGGCGGTAACGGTATCATGTACCGGAGGTCGGCATAAGGCTAACGCTATCGATTTCGACACCATCAGCGTACAGGAAACTTATCATTTTCTGAGCGATACGACCAATCCCGGCTGTCTGCTGACACAGACATTCGTCTTCCCAAAAACATGGCCGGACGCTACGCTGCTTACGGCAGCCCAACGCTTTTTCGTGGAGGCATTCTACGGAGAAGGTTATGAAGGGGATGCTCCCGCAGAAGCTTCGAAGCGTTATGTGAACGCTTACCTGAACAAATACATCGGACTTGAACCGGATTTTGTCGAGGATGCGGAAATAGCGGAACCAATCTCGTTGGAGGCATGGTTCTCTTACTATGAGCATCGACGCGACACAATATTGTACAATCAAGATGATATCCTTTCCTTTGCCGTCTACGTATCGGCTTTCACCGGAGGGGCGCACGGATACGAAACCACCTCTTTCTACTCCCTGCGTGTCGGTACGGCGGAACGTATCACCGAACGGGATATCTTTGCCGAAGACAGTGAGAAGGAAATAGCCGACCTTATAGTGAAGGAGATTTGCGTCCAATATGGCGTGGATACACCAATAGCGTTGGAAGAGAAAGGGTTTTTCAATGTAAACGAAATCTTTCCCAACGGTAACTTTTACCTTGACGACAAAGGTATAACCTACGTTTTCAACACTTACGAGATAGCGGCCTATGCCGTCGGCGCCATTGAGGTGCATCTTCCATATGCCAAAATCAAGCATCTCTTGCTGTGATGGATCTCATCCTTGCACTCTTCCCCGAACTGGATGAAGGACAGCGTAACCGTATGGCTGCTCTTGCCGGGCTTTATGCGGAATGGAATGAGCGCATCAACGTCGTTTCGCGCAAAGATATTGAACATCTTTACCTTCATCACGTATTACATTCGCTGGGCATAGCCAAATTGTTGCGTTTTCGTCCGGAAACAAAAGTGATGGACGTCGGGACAGGAGGAGGATTCCCTGGGATTCCTCTGGCTATCCTTTTTCCGGAGACGCATTTTCACCTGATTGACGGAACAGGGAAAAAGATCGTCGTCTGTCGCGCTATCGTCGAGTCGCTCGGGATGACGAACGTCACTTGCGACCACCGCCGCGCCGAAGAGGAGAAAGGAACGTTTGATTTCGTCGTCAGCCGTGCCACGCTTGCCCTGCCTCCGTTGGCAGCCATGGTACAGAAGAACATACACCCCGAACAACGTAACGCTTTGCCTAACGGACTAATCTGCCTGAAAGGTGGTGACGTATCGGCCGAAATCCGTCCCTTCCGGCATAAAGCCATGGTCACAGATCTTTCCGATTGCTTTCCGCACCCTTGGTTTGAGAAGAAAAAAGTACTCTACCTGCCCCTTGCCGGAAACAAAGGATGGGCGAAACAGCGGTATCCGGCCAACGCATAACCAAAAATCAAAAGAAAGAAAAAACCATGCTGACGGTCAAAACATTTACGGTAAACACGTTCCACGAAAACACATACCTGCTATACGATGATACCAAAGAGGCGGTCATCATCGACTGCGGTTGCCATACCCAAGAAGAAGAACGGGAGTTCTCCGGATTCATTGACAAAATGGGATTACAACCCAAATACCTCCTTTGTACCCATCTGCACCTTGATCATATACTCGGGAACGCTTTTATCCGTAACACCTACGGTTTGTCGCCGCACGCACATCGGGTGGAAACGGAAAAAGTGCCCGGTGCAATGGAACAAGCCCGCTATCTGCGAATGAACTTGCGCCCACGTGAAGTGGCGGTGGAGACAGACCTTGTGGGCGGCTCTATCATTCGGTTCGGAAAAACGGAGCTGCGCTGTATTCTTGTGCCGGGACACTCACCGGGCAGCCTGGCTTTCTACAATGAACAATACCGTTACCTTTTCTCGGGGGATACGCTCTTCGCCGGAGGCATCGGACGCGCCGACCTCTGGGCAGGCAACGAAGAGTTGCTCGTGGCGGCTATCAAAGAGAAATTGCTTTGTCTTCCCGATGAAACGATCGTCTATCCGGGACATGGTACCCGAACGACAATATTCGGGGAGAAAAACTACAACCCGTTCCTCTGACGATGCGAGAACTGCGCTGTGGCTTGGCGTTATCGGCCGTTTTATTGACGATGGCCTTTTCCTCTCCGGCACAGGAGGGAAAAGAGGCGTTTGCTTTCCTTCGTTACCCGACCTCTGCACACATCAATGCCTTGGGCGGGGAGGCAGTGTCTCTGACAGACAAAGACGCTTCTGCCGTGCTCCACAACCCGGGATTATTGGGAGGGGAGATGTCGGGAACGCTTCAGCTTTCCTATCTGAGTTACTTGGCAGACATACACTTCGGAAGTGTGCTCTACACACGGGCGCAGGGCGAACGCGGAGCATGGGCTGTTGCCGCTTCCTATCTTAATTATGGTTCCATAGCAGAATCATTATACGACGGTTCGCTGACCGGTGCAAGGGTGTCCGCCCAAGATGTGGCTTTCGAAGTGGCCTACGGTTACGACCTCTCTGAGCGTTGGCGGGGTGGATTGGCTATGAAATGTATCTACTCATCTTTTGCCGAGTACACGGCGATGGGACTGGCGGCAGATATGGGCGTGAGCTACTACAATGATGAGAAGACTCTTTCCTTCGGCTTGGCAGCGAAAAATCTCGGCGCTCAACTCACAACCTATGAAGGGAACAGCCGGCAACCGTTACCTTTCGATTTGCAAATGGGGATGAGTTATCGCCTTGCCCATGCACCTATCCGACTGACGCTGACAGCGGTTTCGTTACACCGTTGGCGGTTTGATCAGCCGTCATCGTCCGCAACGACGGACGGTAATGGCCGTACATTCTTTAAGCACATGGTCATGGGCGTTGATTTAGCCCCGACGGATAACTTTTACCTCGCCGTAGGATTCAATCCGCGACGGCATTTCGACTTGGAAATACAGAACGCCAATTTCTTCGGGGGTTTCTCAGCGGGAGCAGGTATACGGATACGCCGCTTTGGGTTGTCACTCTCGGTGGCTAACTACCACCCGTCGGCAACTTCGCTGATGTTTTCTCTGGCCATTAAATTGTAGTCGGGAGGCGGAGGCCGGCAAGCACCGCTTTCGTAAAGCCTGCTTCTTCCATAGCGTTCAATCCTCGTATGGTGACCCCGCCGGGTGATGTTACCTTGTCTATCTCAACCTCCGGATGGGTCTCGTTGGCACTGAGCAGGGCAACAGCCCCGAGAACAGTTTGAGCGACGAGTGATTGTGCATCGGCAGGACGGAAGCCGAGCGCTACGCCGCCTTCGGTAGCGGCACGGATATAACGGAGAGCAAAAGCGATGCCGGCGGAGGTGAGCAGCGTTCCGGCTGCCATCAACTGTTCAGGGATAAGGATAGAACGTCCTGTTTCGGCAAAAAGACGGAGAAGCAAGTCGGAGTGTGCCGAAGGCTCCGCCGCACTGATGAGCGTCATGCTTTGAGATACGGACAGAGCGGTATTGGGCATCAGACGGAAGAGAGAAACGGCAGGGGCGTCTTTGCCGAGAAAACCGGAGAGTTGCTCGAAAGTCACACCTGCGGCAACGGATACGAGGATGTGTTCGGCGGTCAATGACAGACGTATCTCTTTGATAATGGAGGCAATAAGGGCTGGTTTGACGGCGAGGAAGACGAGCCGGGATTGGCGCACAGCGGAGGCGTTGTCGTGTGTGAGGCTAACGGAAGGGGGCAGTTGTTGCCGGAGACGTTCGAGGGAGGCCGGCGACTTGGTGGTGCAAACGATATCTTCGGGTACGGTAAGCGTCCCTTTTAAGAGGCCTTGTGCTATGGCTGTTCCGATATTACCGGCGCCAAGAATAGCAGTTTTCATATTATTGTTGTAAAAAAGTTGAGTTTTGTCGGTTTGAAACGGGCGGACGGCCACCAAAGATAGCCGTTCCGATGCGTACCATCGTAGCTCCCTCTTCAATGGCGATGGGATAGTCATGGCTCATGCCCATGGACAGGTGTCGAAAATGGGGCTTGTCGGGAAAGAAGTCTGCTCGGATAGTATCGAAAAGCACGCGAAGTTGTCGAAACTCTCCGCGTATGCGTTCGGTATCGTCAGTAAAAGTAGCCATACACATGAGACCGTCTATACGGACGGCAGGATAGTCGGCAGGGTGAAAGTTCCGCAGTAGGGCGAGGCAGGCGGCGGGCGAAAAACCGTGCTTGGTATTTTCCTGCGCAAGATGTATCTGGAGGAAAACGCTGATGAGACGGTTCTTTTTGATTGCCTGCCGATTTACTTCATCCAAAAGAGCGAGGCTGTCTATGCTGTGAATGGTATGGACAAAGGGGGCGATGTGCTTGACTTTGTTGATTTGGAGGGTTCCGATAAAGTGCCATTCGATGTCGGACGGGAGCAGCGGGTATTTGGCGACAAGTTCCTGCGCACGGTTTTCCCCGAAAAGGCGTTGTCCGGCATCATAGGCCTGACGGATGGCTTCGACAGGCTGATATTTGGAAACGGCAACGAGGCTGACAGTATCGGGGACCGCAGAACGAAGGCGACGGACGTTTTCGGCAACGGACATGGGGCAGGGTTATCGGTTATCGGCGGAGAGAGAATCGGCGGTAGCAGGTATCTTATCGGCCGAGAAAGGGAAGATATCAACAAGGGGGGTCTCGGAAACGGAGGCGATGGTATAGTCGGACATCGTTCCTTTCATCCCTTCTTCAAAGACGGCAATAGCTTCCTTGAGATCGGAGGCCTGCGTCAACATGCGTGCCGTAGTCTTCTTTTCGGCGCCGCTTTTCTCATCAAGGGTAATGAAAAAGACTTTGACAAGATAGTAACGGTCGCCGTTCTCGTTAAGAAAAAGTTCGGAGAGGCGGGCGCGCTTGATGTCGGCGACGACCATCTCTCCCGAAACGAAAGGACGCATCTCTTCGGTAATGCGCGCTTCGGCCTCGGTAAAGGAAAATGCATCGACGAGATAGGGTTCTGTCACTTTTTTCTGCATCCCGTTCTCCATCACTTTGTCGAAAGTGACCTTACATTCAAACCAATTATTCATGACTTTCTCTTTTTGGACGTTTTAGATGTCTTGGGCGTTTTTCTGTGCGCACCGCGTTTCGAAGTAGCAGGACGATGGGGGGCAGGTTGCGTATCAAGAAGCTTAAAGTCGAGTTGCTTACGTTCGAGATTGGCAGAAGCGACCTGAATGGTGAGGGGATCGCCGAGACGATAAGTGTGGCGGGTGTGACGTCCGACAAGACAATAGTTTTTGTCGTCAAATTCGTAATAATCATCGTTGAGGTCTCGGATGGGGACAAGCCCTTCACACTTGGTCTCATTCAATTCAACGTACAACCCCCATTCGGTAACACCGGAGATGAGGCCGTCGAAAGTCTGTCCAAGTTTATCTCTCATAAACTCTACCTGCTTGTACTTGATGGAAGCGCGCTCGGCATTGGTAGCAAGGGTTTCCATGGCAGAAGCGTGTTTGCACAATT
>JAITAD010000068.1 GCA_031284275.1 Tannerellaceae bacterium | reverse complement strand
AAACAAAAAACCATAGTTCATTCGGAACTATGGTTATTCGCCGGCACCTCTTTGCTACCTGCGCATCACAATTAAAAGATTCGCTATGCAACCATTCGTCAGCGTAATTGTTCCGGTATATAACGTCGAACCTTTTTTTGAACGGTGCCTGCACGCTCTTTTTGGGCAGACGCTGTATGAGATGGAGTATGTTTTTATCAACGATTGTACACCTGATAACAGCATGTCTCTGTTAAATCAAGTGTTGATGGATTATCCTCAGCGTAGGGAACAGGTGCGGATAATCAACCACGAACACAATATGGGGTTGGCCGTGACGCGTAAAGAGGGCATGAAAGCGGCGACAGGCGAGTACGTCATATCCTGTGACAGTGACGATTGGGCGGAACTCACCATGTACGAGAAAATGTATGCCGCAGCCGTTAAAGAGCATGCAGACCTCGTTTGTTGCCAATATTATGAAGAATTCGGAAACAACAAGAGGATACTGAAGGGGCAAAAGATGGAACATAAAACATCCATGCGAAAGCTTAACGGAGGTTTTTTTACCGTTTGGAACAAATTGGTGAGAAGAAGTTTGTATACCAACTACGATGTTTATCCTTATGAAGGAGTGAATATGGGGGAAGACGTGTATGTGGGGATACGCCTTTGCCATCTAAGCAAAAAAACGACAGTCATTCCAGAACCTCTTTATCATTACAATCGACAGAATGTAACCGCCATGACGGCAGGATCAAGACGTCTGTCTCTTGCGTCCGTACCGGACATGGTATTAGGGGCGCGCAAGCTTGAGACTTTTTTCCAAGAACACGGCGCCTATGACGAGAATGAAGTGCTGATTCAACAAGCGAAGTTTGACGCTAAGCTCCCGTTGTTGCTTCATGGCCGCGATCAGGAGTGGTTGAACCTGTTTCCCGAGACGCACCGATATATCTGGAAATACCCGGAAAAACCGATACCCCGCAGGATATTTTACACGCTGGCGTCAAACGGAATATTTCTGCCGCAGACTCTTCGGAGGTGGATACTTCGTCTACTCACCTGAGATACCCATACCGGATGTGGGAAATTGCTTATCTTCGTCCCCGAACGAAAAGACAACCGCTATGCGATGTACTTTTAATAACAAACGGACATGAAAGAATCCGCATCCTCCGGTATGCCCCGACGAAGTTTCGTGAAATGGACGGCAGCAGCCGGTTTGGCAACCTTGGCAGCCCCCATGCAGGTAAGTTGCGTTGCCAAAGACACTGCTTCCTCGAAATCGCAGACCAAAGACGGAGTACCCTACAACCCGAAAGCCACCTTACGGCTGAGCTTTCAGGAAAGTGTGGCGCCGGGGGATCGTCTCGACGAGAAACTTGACTTCTTGGAAGAGCTGGGCGTGACCGGGTTCGAACCCGAAGGAGGCCGACTCGCCGATAGGGTGAAGGAATTACAGCAGGCGTTAGCCGGCCGTACGGTACAGGTGAGCGCTATCTGTGCCGGTTTTGAGGGTTTCCTGTTATCTACGGAAGAAAGTATTCGCCGCCGTTGCACCGAAACAACCAAGACCATCCTTGCCGCCGCCGGTGAGTTAGGTGCAAAGGGTGTCATCCTCGTGCCCGGTTTCAATGGACAGACCCCTGCCCTACCCCACACTGCCGACACACGCGAACAGCTTTGCGAGCAGTTGCACATCTTAGGCGACTTTGCCCATGAACATGGCACGACACTTATCCTCGAACCGCTTAATCGTCGCGAAGCTTTCTTTCTCCGCCAAGTGGCCGATGCCGCTTCCTTCTGCCGCGACGTGGACAGCCCCGGCTTGCGCTGCATGGGCGACTTCTGGCACATGACATCCGAAGAGCCTTCCGATGCCGGCGCCCTCCTTTCCGCCGGCGCTTTCCTGCAACACCTACACATCGCCTCACGCCGTAACCGCATTATGCCCGGTGAAGACGGTGAGGCCGACAACTACACCGAAGGTTTCCGTGCCCTGAAAGTGATGGGTTACGACGGCTATATCAGTTTCGAATGCGGTTACCGCAACGCCGACCGTAAGCAGGCTGCCACCGATGCCGTAGCCTTGATTTGCCGCCAATGGGAAGAAGCCTGACGCCCCGATGCTCTTCTACGCTCCCGACATCGCCGAACACTCCGTCCTGCCGGCTAACGAAGCCTTACATGCTCTCCGCGTACTCCGTCTGCGAGAAGGGGATGCCATACATATCACCGATGGGCAGGGTACCCGTTACGAAGCTATCCTCCGAAGCCTTTCCCCGCATAACTGCCAAGTCGAGGTGCTCAGCGCCGTATACCAGCCTCCTTTCGCCGTCGGCGTGCACCTCGCCGTAGCCCCGCCCAAACAGCTCGACCGTAGCGAATGGCTCGTCGAAAAGGCGACGGAGACAGGCTTTTCGTCAATCACTTTCCTCCGCACCCGCAACTCCGAGCGACGAGATATCAACACTGTACGCCTTGCCAAGGTCATGGCTGCAGCTATGAAACAATCCTTGCAAAACCGTATGCCCGTACTCGGAGAGATGATCGATTTTGACACTTTCGTCACCCGTCCTTTCGACGGACTGCGGGCTATAGCCTGTTGTACCGGCGAACGGCAACTCCTCGCCCACACATGCCGCAAAGGTCTCTCCACCCTTATCCTGATAGGCCCGGAAGGCGATTTTACGCCTGAGGAAACAGCCGTAGCACAAAACCACGGCTTCCTCCCTGTTTCGTTGGGCGAGAACCGCCTGCGGACGGAGACGGCCGCCCTTTTGGCCGGACACACTGCGACGCTGCTGTGCCGTTAGCGAAGCGTGACCGTGAAATGCTCCACCATCGACACAGGACGGTACGACAGTTTAGCCTTGCGGATATTGGCCAGCCCCATATCTTCCTCGCGGTTGATAAAAGTATAACCGGCAGCCTCATGTTTGGCAAATTGCCGGTTGATAAGCGAATAGGCGCCACGTATGTTGGAGAAGGCTTTCTCTACATGGACGACGAAGGTACTGTCGTTCAGCGGTTCGCCGAGGGAAAAGGCGATGATATCCTTACCGACGCGGATAAGGCCGCCGGAGAGGCCGAAATATTTGAAATGGCGTAGCATGGTATGAGCGGCACGGTAATCGTACATGCGGGAAGCAGCCGTTTCAGGGGGCAGCGTACGCATCCACAGGCGAAGCATCTCCATACAAAGACGGGTTTCGGTATGGCTATGTACGCTGACATATTCCCAATCGGGATATTCAGCCTCGAAACGGTTGATATGGTTCCGTTTGCTTTGTAGTCCCTTGCCCGAAAGGCTGACAAGCTGTTCGGAGAGATAGAGATACTCATCGTTATCTCTATCGTGCTCAAAATTGAAACGTTCCGGATAAGCTTGCTCGATAATATCACGCGCTGCTACGGTCACTCCTTTCATGAGGAAAGGCCTGTTACGCTCGTTTGCATCCTGAAAAATAAGCGGAAACATATCCAACGCTTTCTTTCCGACGGGCATCATGTAACCCGCAACACCGTTGTGAACAAAGCGTAACACCAAAGTATCTTCAATAACGTCACATTCAGTATGGAACAGCGCACGCCAAGAATAGATATTTGAGAAGGTATAATCGGCAGATCCCGGCGAATACTGCCTCAAAATATCGGAAATCATCTGACGATCAACCAAACGAATGGGATGGAAACGTAGCATTGGCGTAATCTTTGTCCTGAAAATGCAAAAGGAAAGCGCAAAGGTAAGAAAAGGTCGGTTATTGTACCCGACTTTCATGAAACTGCTTACCTTTGGCACATTCTTTAACACACGTTTTGAACTGCCTTACATGCTCTACTACGTCTTCGATTACCTCGACAAGGTGATGGACATCCCGGGGACAGGGATGTTTCGTTATGTTTCTTTTCGTTCAGGCCTTGCCCTGCTGATAGCTCTCGCCCTGTCTACCCTCATCGGACGACGTATCATCAACCGTTTGCGGCGGATGCAAATCGGCGAGACCATACGCGGCTACGGCCTCGAAGGACAATACAGCAAACAGGGAACGCCTACCATGGGCGGTATCATCATTATCATCTCCATCCTGCTGCCTGTCTTTCTTTTGGCGCGCCCCGACAACATCTACATCCTGCTCATGATCCTTACCACTTTCTGGTTAGGTATCATCGGATTTAGCGACGATTACATCAAAGTCTTCCTCAAAGACAAGGAAGGTCTACACGGGCGTTTCAAAATCATCGGACAAACAGGATTAGGGTTGATTGTCGGGCTGACACTCTACCTCAGCCCCCAAGCCGTTATCCGTGAGAACATAGAGGCGCCCGACGGCGTGTCCATCGAAGCCGGCGCCTGTAAATCCACCAAGACGACTATCCCTTTCCTGAAAAACAATAACCTCGACTACTCCATTTTCGCCTCATGGGCAGGCGAACACAAAGATGTCGCTGCATGGGTCATTTTCGTCCTCGTGGTCATCTTCGTCGTTACCGCCGTCTCTAACGGCGCCAACCTCACCGACGGGTTGGATGGACTGGCGGCCGGCACATCGGCCATCATCGGCGTAGCCCTCGGTATCTTAGCTTACATGTCGGCACACTTCCAATTTGCTTCTTTTCTGAATATCATGTTCATCCCCGGCGCCGAAGAACTGGTCGTTTTCGCCGCCGCCTTTATCGGCGCCACTGTAGGATTTCTTTGGTACAACTCTTTCCCTGCTCAGGTCTTTATGGGCGATACCGGCAGCCTCACTTTGGGAGGTATCATCGCCGTCTTCGCCATCCTCATCCGCAAAGAGCTTCTCCTGCCGATACTCTGCGGTATCTTCTTCGTCGAGAGCCTCTCCGTAATTGTGCAGGTTGCCTATTTCAAGTACACCCGCAGACGTTACGGCGAAGGCCGGCGTATCTTCAAAATGACCCCCTTCCATCACCATTTCCAGAAAGCAGGAAATGCCGGAGTGCATGCATTGCTTCAGCGTCCTCGCGAGATTGTCCCCGAATCCAAAATCGTCGTCCGTTTCTGGCTCATCGGTATTATTCTGGCCGTCATCACCATCGTCACCCTCAAGATAAGATGAAGAAACGCATCGTCGTCCTCGGCGGAGGAGAAAGCGGGACGGGCGCCGCCATCCTCGCTCAAGACAAAGGCTTCGACACTTTCCTTTCCGACTGTTCCGTCATCTCCGACAAGTACAGGAATATCCTCGACCGTCACCGTATCCTTTACGAAGACGGACGGCATACCGATGAAGCTATCCTCACCGCCGACGAAGTCATCAAAAGTCCCGGCATCCCCGACAAAGCCCCTATCATACAAGCACTCCATGCCCGCCACATCTCCATCATCTCCGAAATAGAGTTCGCTGCGCGGTATACCGATGCTCCCATGATCTGTATCACCGGCAGCAACGGCAAGACCACCACCACCCTCCTCACCTACCATATCCTCCGCCGCGCCGGCATGAGCGTGGGACTTGCAGGCAACGTCGGTCACAGCCTCGCCCGATTAGTTGCCGAAGAACCTGCCGAACGCTACGTTATCGAACTCTCCAGTTTCCAACTCGATAATATGTACGATTTCCGCGCCGACATCGCCATCCTCACCAACATCACCCCCGACCATCTCGACCGTTACCATTATAATTTTCAAGAGTATATTGACGCCAAGTTCCGTATCCTCCGTAACCAAACTCCCGCCTCCTCCTTTATCTATTGGAACGGCGATTCCGTCGTTTCCGCTCAGATACCCTCCCACCCCACCGACGCTGCCCGTTATCCTTACGCTGCCGATGCTGCCGATGGCCTCTCCGCTTACGCCGCCGAGGGGCAGATGGTCGTCTGCGCCGGCGCACCGGCGCCTTTCGTTTTTCCGCTCAGCCGCCTGTCCCTCGTCGGCACCCATAACCTCTACAATGCACTGGCCGCCGCCACAGCCGCACGTCTCTCCGGCGTACCCGACGAAGCCATCGCCGATGCGCTGGCTGACTTCCCCTGTGTTCCTCATCGCCTCGAGACCGTCGCCACCGTCGACGGCGTCACCTATATCAACGATTCCAAAGCCACCAACATTGACTCCTGTCGATATGCCGTAGACAGTGTCGTCACCCCCCTCATCCTCATCCTCGGCGGTACCGACAAGGGTAACGATTACACCGACATCGCCCCCCTTATCGCAGCCAAGGCGCGCGCCCTCATCTTCCTCGGTGTAAACAACGATAAGCTTCACACCGCTTTCGACGCCCTCGTCCCCGCTACTTTGGACGCCCGTTCCATGCCCGAAGCCATCGCCGCCGCCCGCCGTCTGGCACAATCCGGCGACACCGTCCTGCTTTCCCCCTGCTGCGCCAGCTTTGACCTTTTCCGTAACTATGAAGACCGTGGCGACCAATTCCGCCATATCGTCCGCTCACTTATCTGAAATATACCACAAACGTGGTATTGAAACTCCCTTATTCAGCGAGTTACCTTTGTGTCCAACAATTTTAAGGACACACTATATTCATTCACTTAAAAATTAGCTCCAATGAACAAAAAGATTGCTCTCTTACTTGCAGCCGCAGTGCTGCTCCCTGCCTGCTCCGGAAAGAAGCAACAGGACAATGGCGACGGATTGACGGGACAGTTGCAGCTCTCCGGAGCTTTCGCCCTCTATCCCATGGCCGTTAAGTGGTCGGAAGAGTTCCAGAAACTTCATCCCGGCGTGCATATCGACATCTCCGGTGGCGGCGCCGGCAAAGGAATGACCGATGCCTTGGCCAACGTCGTAGACATAGGTATGGTTTCCCGCGAAGTCTACCCCGAAGAGATCGCCAAAGGCGCTTACCCTTTTGCCGTAGTCAAGGACGCCGTCATCCCTGTTGTTAATGTCAACAATCCCGATATCGACGATATCCGCCGCATCGGTTTGAAGAAGAGCATCGCCATCGGCCTCTGGGATGAAAAGTACTCCACTTGGGGACAAGTACTCGGCACCGACAGCAAAACTCCCGTACACGTCTTCACCCGCTCTGACGCTTGTGGCGCCGCCGAAACCTTTGCCGCATGGTTCGACAAAAAGCAGGACGGCCTCCGCGCCACCGCCATCTTTGGAGACCCGGTTATCGCCGAAGCCGTGCAAAAAGACAAGGTCGGCATCGGTTACAACAACATCGCCTACGCCTACGACCAGAGTACCCAACAGCCTCTCGCCGGCATCGCTGTCATTCCCCTCGATGTGAATGAAAACGGGCAGATAGACCCTGAAGAAGATTTCTACGAAACTACTCCCGGACTTATCGAAGCCATCAATGACGGCCGTTACCCTTCACCGCCTGCCCGTGACCTCTACCTCGTCACCAACGGCAAACCCACCAAGCCCGAACTCATCGCTTTCCTCGAATACGTCCTCTCCGCCGAAGGGCAGCAATGGGCCGGCGAAACGGGGTACATCAGCCTGAGCGAAGAGAAGTTGAACGCCGGACTTGAAAAACTCAAATAAGCGTGGCAACATCAGCTTTTACTGCGCGCAGGGTCTTCAAAGATAAGATTGCGAAGATCGTCATGCAGTCACTTACCTACCTCTCATTGCTAATACTCTTAGCAATGGGAGTGGGTTTGTACTACAAATCGGCGCCCGTCTTTACCGAGAACTCCCTCTGGGACCTCATCGCCAGCTCCAATTGGCACCCCCTCGAAGGGCAGTTCGGCTTCTTCTCCTTCATCGCCAGTTCGATATCTGTCACCCTCACCGCCATCACCATAGCCCTCCCCTTGGCGTTGCTCTCGGCGATATACCTCACTGAAAACGCCCCCGGATGGGTCAAACGCTTCATCTTCCCCGCCCTCGACATTCTGGCCGGTATCCCCTCCGTCGTCTATGGCGTATGGGGTGGACTTCTCATCGTCCCCTTCATCGCCAACACCCTCGGCCCCCGTTTCGTCGATTACAC